>JBBRID010000084.1:0-11396 GCA_038221635.1 Burkholderiales bacterium | reverse complement strand
GATGAGCGGGTTGGCCACCGCGCTCACGCCGCTCTGTGCGATCAGGGGAATCAGTTTGGACACGTAGTAGTTGTCCATGCTGTGCATCGACGTGACATGCGACGCCGTGACCCGACCCTGCAGGCCGAGCCGTTGCGTCTGGAAAGCCACGGTTTCGATGTGGCGAGACAGCGGGTCGTCGCTTTCGTCGCAGTGCATGTCGACGCGCAGCCCGCGTTCGGCGGCCAGTTCACACAGCAACCGCACCGATTCGGCGCCGTCTGCCATCGTGCGTTCGAAGTGCGGGATGCCGCCTACGACATCGACACCCATGTCGAGCGCACGCTTCAGGTTGGAAAAGGCATTGGCTGAGCGAAGCAGCCCATCCTGCGGAAACGCCACCAGTTGCATGTCCAGATAGGGAGCCACCTGTTCGCGCACGTGAAGCAAGGCCTCGACAGCCAGCAGGCGGTCGTCGCAGACGTCGACATGGGTGCGGATCGCCAACAAGCCCTTGGCCACCGCCCAGTCGCAGTAAGTCAGCGCCCGGTCGACCAGCGCCTGCTGGGTCAGCATCGGCTTCAACTCACCCCACAACGCGATGCCTTCGAGCAAAGTCCCGCTGCGGTTGACCCGCGGCAGGCCATGACTGAGCGTGGCATCCATATGGAAATGGGCATCGATGAAGGGCTGTGAGAGCAGCCAGCCCTGTGCATCGATCAGATCGGCATCGGGTGGGCCGACCAGCGACGGGCCGATATCGACGATCCGGCCATCGGCAACCAGGACGTCCTGTCCCTGGCGGCCATCGACCAGCGTGGCATTGCGGATCAGCGCCGCCTTCATTCAGACCTTTCGCGAAAGTGCTGGAGCAGGTGAGTCGATCATCTGGTGGCTGTTTTTCGTGCAGCGCCCTTTTTCGCCGCCGGCCGGGCCGCGCGCGGCTCGAACTCGAAAACCACCTTGCCCTCATTCTTGTCGTAGGCGAGGAACGCCTTGAACTTGCGCCGGGTCTTGTTGGATACGAAGTTCTCCAGCAAATCGGTCTTGCCGGTGGTCAGCAGCTTTTGCATTTGCTCGCGCGCAACCGGCTGCTGAAGAATGATCTTGCCACTCTTGAAATCGCAGGTGGCATTAGCGCCTGTCGATTTTTCGCAGACAAAGCTGCTGCCATGCTCGAACACATGGCTCTGGCATTTCGGGCACGGTCCGATGCTTTGCTGCTCGGAAAAATCAACCGCCTCGCTGGCTTCGGCGGCCTTGGCCTCCTCGCCGAAATCGAATTCGAGTTTCCAGTTCTTGACCTCCTCGTCGTAGATAAGCTTCAACTCGGCGGTGAAGGGCCAGCCGGCCTTCGAGCGGAAACCTTCGAGCGGACCGATCTTTTTGTCGGCCAGCAGTTTTTCGGCTTCCGGCAACTCGAAACTGCGACTGCCCGGAATCTTGCTGATTGAAAAGCCGCAACCCTCGCTGTTGCCGTGCAGGCCACTACACGTGAAGCGGCGGTAGTTTTCCTTCACCACGCCAGCGCAATTGGGGCATGGCGTGGCCAGTGTCGCGTAATCGCCGGGGATGGTGTCACGGTCGTATTCCTTGGCCTTGGCAACCACCCGCTCGGTCATCGCCGCAATCTCGGCCATGAACTTGGCCCGGCTGAGCTTGCCTTTTTCCATCTCCGCCAGCTGATATTCCCAGTTGCCGGTCAGCTCGGGTTTGGTCAACTCCTCGACCTGCAGGCCGCGCAGCAGCGTCATCAGCTGAAAGGCCTTGGCGGTCGGCACCAGTTCGCGGCCCTCACGCAGCATGTATTTCTCGAATATCAGGCCTTCGATCGTCTGAGCCCGGGTGGCTGGGGTGCCCAGGCCTTTTTCGGCCATCGCCTCGCGCAACTCGTCGTCGTCGATCAGCTTGCCTGCGCCCTCCATCGCCGACAACAGCGTCGCCTCGGTGTATCTGGCCGGTGGCTTGGTCTTCAGTGCGTTGACATCGACTTGCTCGGTGTGGACCAGTTCGCCGGGTTTCACCGCCACCAGCGTCGAGTCATCCTGCTCGACATCACGGCCATAAACCGCCAACCAGCCCGGTTTCACCATCACCTTGCCGTTGGTCTGGAAGCTGTGCTGGCGATCGACCGCCTTGACGGTCGAGATGCGCGTGGTGACGAGAAACTCGGCGGACGGATAAAACACCGCGAGGAAACGCTTGACCACCATGTCGTACAACTTGGCCTCGATCTCGCTGAGGCTTCTGGGCGCCTGCAGGGTGGGAATGATCGCGAAGTGATCAGAGACCTTGGCGTTGTCGAAGATCTTCTTGTTCGGCTTGATGTAGCCGTCCTTGATCGCCTTGGCAGCATGCGGCGCCAGAAGTCGCAACGGCCCCGGCATGTCCTCTTCGGCAATCATGCCCATCGTCTCCCTGACGACGGCCACGTAGTCTTCCGGCAGATGTCGGCTGTCGGTTCGCGGATAGGTCAGCACCTTGTGTTTTTCGTACAGCGCCTGCGCCAGACTGAGGGTTGTCTTGGCCGAGAAACCGAAGCGTGAATTGGCTTCACGCTGCAGTGTCGTCAAATCGTAGAGACCAGGTGAACTCTGCGTGCTCGGCTTGGATTCTTCGCTGACGCTGGCCGGCTGGCCACGCACCGCATCGGCCACAGCCTGCGCATCGGCCTCGTTCCAAAGCCGATCAGCGCGCAGTTCGACATCGTCCGGATTCCTTTTCCACGCCGGATCGAACCATTTGCCCTCGTATTCACCCGCCTCGGCGGCAAAACTCGCCTTCACTTCCCAATAGGCGCGCGCCACGTGCTTGCGGATCTTTTCCTCGCGTTCGACCACGATCGAAAGCGTCGGCGTCTGGACCCGCCCGACGGTGGTCAGAAAGAAGCCGCCGTCGCGCGAGTTGAACGCCGTCATCGCACGCGTGCCGTTGATGCCGACCAGCCAATCGGCTTCGCTGCGGCTGCGCGCAGCGTCCGACAGGCCCTGCAATTCCTGGTCGCTGCGCAGCTTGTCAAAACCGTCGCGTATCGCCTGCGGTGTCATGCTTTGCAGCCACAGCCGACGGATCGGCTTGTCGATGCTCTTTTTGGCGCTACCCGCATACTGGACGATCAGGCGGAAGATCAGCTCACCCTCGCGTCCGGCGTCGCAGGCGTTGATCAGTTGTGAAACATCCTTGCGCTTGACCAGCTTGACCACGGCGTTGAGTCGGGATTTCGCCTTTTCGATCGGCGCCAGGTCGAAATGTGGCGGGATCACCGGCAGGTGCGCAAAACTCCATTTGCCGCGCTTGACATCGAACTCCTCCGGCGCCTTGATCTCGACCAGGTGACCGACCGCACTGGTGACGAGGTGAGTCTCGTTCTCGAAAAAATCATCGTGCTTCTCGAACTTTCCGACCTGTGGCGTCAGGGCACGCACGATGTCCTGGGCCACGCTTGGTTTTTCCGCAATGATCAATGTCTTGCTCATGTTCTACTTTTTGCCATTCGTTCGTGAAGTGCGCCATCCCGAATGCCGGGGAATCACGCCGACGATACAGGTTCATACAATCCAGCTCTTGCGCTACCGCTCGCGCGCCCGCACCTGTACGCGCGCGCCCACCATTTCAATGTACCCAAAGATGACGATGAAGCAAGCGGCTGTGCGCGGCGGGCCCAACGGCAAACCCCTACGGCGCATCCAGATGCGACGCAGCGCAGTGCATGGCAAGGGCGTCTATGCGCTGGCACCGCTGGCGCCGGAAGAACTCGTCATGGAGTACACCGGCGAGTTGATCAGCTGGCCCGAGGCCTTGCGTCGCCATCCGCACGACCCCAGCCAGCCCGACCACACCTTCTATTTCCACGTCGACGACGACAACGTCATCGACGGCAGCGTTGGTGGCAACATGTCGCGCTGGATCAACCACGGTTGCGATCCCAATTGCGAATCCGAAGTGATCGATGGTCGCGTCTTCGTGAAAGCCCTGCGGCCGATCGCTCCCGGCGAAGAGTTGTTTTACGACTACGGGCTGATCATCGACGAACCCTACACCGCCAAACTGAAGAAGCAGTTTCTCTGCCGCTGCGGCGCCGAGAGCTGTCGCGGCACCATGTTGGCGCCGAAGAAGCGGCGGCGCCGAGATGGCTGATACCCGGCTGCACTGGGGTGCCGAGGCATTGTGGGAGCAACTGCAAAACCACTTGCCGGGAATCAGTGTGGAAATCGCCGCCAGCCTGCCGTCGACCAACAGCACGCTGCTTGAACGTGCACGGGCCGGTTCTGCGTCCGACGGACCTGGGGGCGATATCTCGGCGGCGCTGGTACGTCGCAGCGTTGAAAGTGGCGCCTTCGGCCGCGGCGCGGTCGACTGGCAACCGTGTCTGCTGGTTGCCGAGCAGCAAACGGCTGGCCGCGGCCGGATGGGGCGCGAATGGTTCGCCGAACCGCTGGCGTCGCTGACTTTCTCGCTGGCGATGCCGTTGGCGCCAGCCGACTGGGCGGGCCTTTCGCTGGCTGTCGGCGTCGTGCTGGCCGAAACACTCGATCCGCTGGTCGACGAGGACGCACCGCGAATCGGTATCAAATGGCCCAACGACCTGTGGCTGCTCGACCTCGACAGCGAACTCGGCACGGGCCGCAAGCTCGGTGGCATCCTGATCGAGACCCTGTCGTCCGGCGCGAAGCGGCTGGCAGTCACTGGCATCGGCATCAACATCTCCAGACCACCGCCGCTGCGCACCTTCAAGGCCACCAACGGTTTCGCCTGTCTGCATGAAATCGACCCTGCTGGCAGTGCCCCCGACGCTTTGGCGAAAATCGCGCTGCCGCTGGTGCAAGGCTTGCAGGATTTCGAGCGCGCCGGATTTGCACATTTTGCAGATCGTTTCGCCACCCGGGATCTGCTTCGTGACCGAGCAGTGACCACAACGCAGGCCGACGCAGCCCAGGGAATCGCTCGCGGTGTCGACTTCGACGGCAGCCTGATCGTCGAAACTCCGACCGGGCTGGTCAGACTGCACAGCGGCGAGGTGAGCGTCCGGCCCGATCCGGAGGCGCGATGCTGAGAGTGTTGGCCATCGTGCTACTGGCCGCCAATCTGCTCTATTTCGGCTGGTCGATGGGCTGGTTGGACGCCGTAGTCGGCATCCGCGCAGCGGGTGATCGCGAACCCCAACGCATGGCAAGACAGGTCAGCCCCGAGCTGGTGCTGCTGGAAGCCTCGGCCTCAGCCAGTGCGCCGGCCGAGTCAGCCAGCGAAACGAAGCTTGCCGCAGCCGCTGCGGCGTCGTCGAGTACGTCAGCAGCAGCACAGCCTGCATCGACGCCGGCGGTGAACGGATTGACGGCCAAGTCGGCGCCCGCCGTCAGCGCGTCCTCGGCGGGATCGAACGGCGCCTTGTGCCTGGAAGCCGGCCCATTCGCAGCCGCCGACCTGCCTGCGGCTGAAAAGATGATGCAGGCAGCCTGGCCTGGCGGCAATTGGACCAAGCAGCGCATCGAGGGCGACGCTGAATGGCTGATCTACATGGGTCCGTATCCGGACGACGCCTGGCTCGAACGCAAGAAGGGCGAGTTGTCGCGGATCCGCGGCGGCCTCCCTTACGAGGTTCTGACAGCGCCGGAGCAACTGGCGCGCGGCATCTCGCTGGGCCGCTTTCCGTCACAAGCTGCCGCCGAGCAACGACTTGAGCAGTTGCGCCTGCGTGGCATTCGCACCGCGAAAATCGTCAACTCGGGCAACCGGCCCGTCACCACCATGCTGCGCGTGACCGATGCCGATACCGCCGTTGCCGCGCGCCTGGCGGCCGTCAAGTGGCCGTCCGGCAAGGCCGGCTTCACAGCCTGCCCGAAGCCGCCTTGATCAGACGCCCGATGGCCTGCGCGGCCGCCGGAACGCCAGCGCCGCGACCATCAGCGCCATCACCCAGGGCCAATCGAACGCTCCACCACCACCACCACCCTCCGTCTGCGGTGTGGCTGGCGGGGTGGGGGTTGGCGTTGGCACGGGGGTAGGCGTCACTGAACCCGCAGCCGCGCGTACCGCCGCCGCAACATCGAGCATGCCGGCCCCGCAGGTCGAGGTGGTGCAATAACACTGCAATTGGTCGACCGGAGTGCCATTGGCATCGTTGTAAGGCGGCAGGCACTGAGCAACGACTGTGCCGTCGCCGTTGTCGCCACCGGTGGTCGGGAACGGCCGCGCAGATTGTTGCAGCAGGGTTCGAATCTCGCTTGGCGTCGAACCGGGCCGCACCGACATCAACAAGCCGACGGCCCCGGACACCAGCGGTGCAGAGAAACTGGTGCCGACGGTGATCTGGAAGCTGTCCGAGAACATTGAACTGTTCGGAATCGGCGCCCGCGTGCCCGCGTTGCGCGCGGTCAGGATCGGATATTGACAGGCGGCTCCGGGTCGGATGTCGACACAGTTGCCGCCGGGCGCACTGAGTGCGATTTGCGGGCCGATGTCGGAGAAGCCCACCTTGGTGCCGACATGGCGCAGTGCCGCGACGGCAATCACGCCGTTGCAATTGGCCGGCTCGCTGACCGAGTGGCCGGCCGAATTGCCGGCCGATGCCACCACCACCACCCCGAGCGCATTCACTTCGGCCAAGGCCTCCGTGTACACCGAGGAGCAACTGCCCGAGCCGCCCAGGCTCAGATTGATGACCTTGGCAGGGTTCGGATTGTTTGGCACGCCAGGGACGGCAAGCCCGGCTGACCAACGGATCGCGGCGACGATGTCAGAGTCGAAACCGCCGCACTTGCCAAGTACGCGAACCGGCAGCACCAACACGCCGCGGCCGACGCTGGCCATGCCAAAACCGTTGTCGCTGGTCGCCGAAATCAGCGCGGCCACCTCGCTGCCATGCCAGCTGCTGTTGCTGACGCCGCAGCCGGGAAAGGCACCGTTCGGCGCGTTTTCCTCGGCAGTGATCCAGTCGCCCGGGTCCGAGGCGTCGGCGTCACGGCCATTGCCGTCATTGGCCGTGTTGGCATTGCTGATGAAATCGTAGCCGGGCAGCAAGTTGCCGCCCCGGCCGACCGGCAGCAGGTCGCCATGATCGAAGCGCACACCGGTATCGAGCACGGCGACCACCACACTGGGTTTGCCGAGCGTGACATCCCAGGCCGCTTCAGCGTTGATCGCAGACGGCGTGGCGGCTGCCGGTGGGCGCAGATACCACTGCCCGACAGCAGGTCCCGCGCTGCCCCCGGAAAGATACAAGGGGTCGTTGGGAATCGCCTGGAAGCGCCGGCGCCTGTCGACCACCGCATATTCGACATCCGACTGACCCGCCAGCTTCGCCGCCAGGTCTTCTGAGGCGATGCCGCTGGCCTGTATCACCTGGCTGTGCTGGCTCAGGCTGGCACCTGCCCTCAAGCCAAGGCCCAGGCGAAAGCCCATCACCTGGGCACGCGCCGGGGCGACCTCCGACGAGGCGGACAGCGCCCGCATTCGCCCGATTTCGGAAGCGGCCTTGAACTTCACGATGACGCGGGCCTGCGCCTCGACCACTTCGGCCGCGACTGCCGGCGCGCTCAGCGCCGACAGAACCAAAATACTGGAAAAACCGTTGCGGGCAATCCTCGAAAAACATCTGCCGATCGATACTTCAAACATGATCTGCCTTGTCAATAAGACCGGGGTGGTGGTGGCGTCGCACCGTGCCGCGTGACACGATTGTCGACCACCAGATCGACGACGCGAGGGTCCGCGCGCAGGCTTCGACTGGCGGATTCGCATGCGGCCGGACTGCCGCATTCGAGACCGATCGCAATCACCCGCTCGTTGATCGCAGCGAGCCGCCGCACACCGACACCGGCGATTCGGCTGACCAGCGCCTCGAAGTCGGCGATGGCCTCGGGGAGCACGCTCATATTCTGATGCCAGGTCAATACCATGCGCTGCGGCAGGGCCGCCTGTTCATCTGGCGACGCGACCACGCAGCCGGCAACCAGCAGACCGATCAGCAGGGCGCCGCATCGAGGTGACATTCGCCCAGTTTATCGGGCGTTCGAACGGCAGGAAGGCCGATGGGAAACGAAAAGCGCCCGACGGGGCGCTTTACGAGCGAATGCACTGCCTTTTTACTTGGCCGCCATCAGAGCCACCGTGGTGTCGAGCATGCGGTTGCTGAAGCCCCATTCGTTGTCGTACCAGCTGCTGACCTTGACCAGCCGGCCATTGACCTTGGTCAATGTCGCGTCGTAGGTGCTCGATGCCGGGTTGTGGTTGAAGTCGACGCTGACCAGCGGTCCGTCGCTGTATTCGAGGATGCCTTTCAGGGCACCTTCGCTCGACGCCTTCTTCATGATCTGGTTGATCTCGTCGACACTGGTGTCGCGGGCGGCAACGAAACTCAGATCGACGATCGACACATTGATCGTCGGTACACGCATCGCATAACCATCGAGTCGACCGTTCAATTCGGGCAGCACCAGACCGACGGCCGAGGCGGCGCCGGTCTTGGTCGGAATCATGCTGGAGGTTGCACTGCGCGCACGCCGCAGGTCCTCGTGGTACACGTCGGTCAGCACCTGGTCGTTGGTATACGAGTGGATCGTCGTCATCAGGCCGTTGACCAGACCGATCGCAGCGTGCAGCGGCTGCACCAGCGGCGCCAGGCAATTGGTTGTGCACGACGCGTTGCTGATCACCGTGTCGCTGGCCTTCAGCACGCCATGGTTGACACCGTAGACGATGGTCGCGTCGACATCCTTCCCGCCCGGCGCCGAGATGATCACTTTCTTGGCGCCACCGACCAGATGCGCCGAGGCCTTTTCCTTGCTCGTGAAAAAGCCGGTGCATTCCATCACGACGTCCACACCGAGTTCCTTCCACGGCAGTTCGGCGGGGTTGCGGGTGGCCAGCACCTTGATGCGATCACCGTTGACCACCATGAATTCACCGTCGACCGCAACCGTGCCAGGAAACGGGCCGTGCGCGGTGTCGTATTTCGTCAGGTGGGCATTGGTCTCGGGCTTGCCGAGGTCGTTGATCGCAACGATCTCGATGTCATGTTTCTTGCCGCCTTCATAGTGGGCACGAAGCACGTTGCGGCCGATGCGGCCGTAGCCGTTGATGGCAACTTTGATGGTCATGGAAGATCCTTGATTGCGGAGGAAGGTGAAAAAGGGACGCTGGCGAACAGCGTCCCTACTTGCGGGCGCAGACCACGTAGACGGTGGTGAAGACGAACTCCTTGGGCACCGTGAATGCGCCGCTGACGTCGAAACTGAGGCTGGCCGGCACGGCCTGCGATAGCGCCAGAGGCAGCTTGGGATCGCCCGACGATTGCTGCACCGTCACGCTGCCCGGGACGACATTGCCTTGTGAATCGAGCTTGACCCGGATTCGGGCGGCCGAAATGACATCGGTTTCGGTGATAGCACCCTCGGCAACCACGATCGGCGTTCGGATCCGGAGTCCCTGGACACGCAGCGCCGGACCCGTTTCGGCGGCCGGAATATCCTTCGACAACCGATCGAGCACGGCGGTGCATTCGGCAGGGGGCATCCGCGGTGCCTGAGTGTCCTGCGTCGGCGGCGCTGCCTGCGCAGGCGCATCGGCAGCGGCCGCCAGACCGGCGGCGGCGACCAGCGACGAGCAGGCGATCAGCCCGCGAAGAATCTTCGATTCGATCATTTGCGCAAGACTTTCAAGACTGTCGCCACGACGTTGTCGGCGGTGAAACCGAAGTGCTGGAACAGCACGGGTGCCGGCGCCGATTCGCCGAAGCGGTCGATGCCGACGACCGCCGCGCAGCCGTATTTCCACCAGCCGTCGGTGGCGCCCATTTCGACGGCAATCCGCGGCATGCCAGCCGGCAGAACGGATGTCTTGTAGGCGACGCTCTGGCGGTCGAACACCGTCGTGCTGGGCATCGAGACCACCCGCACCGCGATCCGCCGCTGCGCCAGCAGTTGCTGCGCGTGCAGCGCAAGCTGAACTTCGGATCCGGTGGCAATGATCACGACCTGCGCCTTCTTGTTCAGGCCGACCTCGCCGGGTTCAGCCAGCACGTAGGCGCCCTTGGCAATGTCGTCGAGTCCGGATTTCGGCGCATACGGCAGATTCTGCCGAGACAGCAGCAAGGCGCTTGGTCGGTCGACGGCTTGCAATGCGCAAGCCCAGGCGATCACCGTCTCGGCGGTATCGGCGGGCCGCCAGACATCCAGGCCCGGAATCAGCCGCAGCGAGGCCGCGTGTTCAATCGACTGATGGGTCGGGCCGTCCTCGCCGAGTCCGATGCTGTCGTGGGTGAATACGTGGATCACCCGCTGCTTCATCAACGCAGCCATGCGGATCGCATTGCGGCTGTAGTCGCTGAAGGTCAGGAAGGTGCCACCATAGGGGATGAAACCGCCGTGCAGTGCGAGCCCATTCATGACCGCCGCCATGCCGAACTCACGCACGCCGTAATTGATGTGGCGGCCCGGGCGGCCATCGTCGCCCAGCACCGGCGCCCCATCGGCGCCGATTCGCAGCGGCGCGGTGTGCGAGGTGTTGGTCAGATTCGAGCCGGTTAGATCGGCACTGCCACCGAGCAACTCAGGCATGGCAGCGGTGAAGGCCTCGAGCGCGAGCTGGCTGGCCTTGCGGCTGGCCACCGTCGCGCCCTTGCTGTGAGCAGCAACCGCCGCATTGACCGCCACCTGTGCGAAATCGGCAGGCAGCGTGCCGTCGACACGGCGGATGAATTCGACCGCCAGCTCCGGAAACGCCAGGCTGTACGCCTCGAAGGCCTCGACCCAGCGCGTTTCCGCGGCCAACCCTGCGTGACGCGCATCCCAGGCTTGATAAACGGGCTGCGGGATCACAAAAGCTTCGCTGATCCAGCCCATCGCCTCGCGTGTCAATTTGACTTCGTCAACGCCGAGCGCCTCGCCGTGCGCCTTGGCGGTGCCGGCGCGGTTCGGAGAGCCCTTTCCGATCACCGTCTTGCAGCAGATCAACGTCGGCCGGTCGGCAACCGATTTCGCTGCGATGATGGCGGCATCGACGGCAGCCACGTCGTGGCCGTCGACGCTGTCGATCACGTTCCAGCCATAGGCGCGAAAGCGCTGCGGCGTATCGTCGATGAACCACGGTGCGACCTTGCCATCGATCGAGATGCCGTTGTCGTCGAAAAACGCGATCAGCTTGTTCAACCGCCAGGCGCCAGCCAATGCTGCCGCCTCGTGGCTGATCCCTTCCATCAGGCAACCATCACCGAAAAAGGCGTAGGTATGGTGGTCGACGATGGCATGTCCCGGCCGGTTGAACGTGGCGGCCAACAGCTTCTCGGCCAATGCAAAGCCGACTGCGTTGGTCAGGCCTTGGCCGAGCGGCCCAGTGGTTGTCTCGACACCGGGGGTCAAACCATGTTCCGGATGGCCTGGCGTCTTGCTGTGCAATTGCCGGAAATTGCGCAATTCGGCGAT
>JBBRID010000083.1:0-11416 GCA_038221635.1 Burkholderiales bacterium | reverse complement strand
GGTAGGCGCCGCGATTCCACTGCGCGGACTGCGCGGGATCGGCCAGCGCCTGCACACCCGGGCTCAGGAACATCGCGTTCCACACGGCCAGCAAGGGGCGCATGTGGAATGGAAATGCCAGCTGCGTCGGCGGCGGCAGTGAGTGCACCGCCGGCTGAGTCATCAAGTGGGCGTAAAGCGCCATCAGATCGTCGTCGCTGGTCCGGGTGAATGCGGTATACGGAAACGCCGGATAAAGTCGATGACCATCGCGCGACACGCCCTCACGCATCGCGCGCTGGAAAGCACTGAACGACCAGTTGCCGATGCCGGTCTCGGGATCGGGTGTCAGGTTGGTGGAGTACACGGTGCCGAACGGAGTGGGCATCGACAACCCACCGGCGTTGGACGCACCGCCCGGAGCGGTATGGCAGGTCACGCAGTTGCCCAGCGCAGCCAACTGGCGGCCGCGCGCAATCGCGTCGGCGCTGTACACCGAGCTGTCGATGCGTGCGATCGGTGCAATCGCTGGTCGCCAACCCACCAGCCCGGCACTGAGCCCGGCGATGCCGGCGGCAAGGGCACCAGCTTTTGCCCACCACGAGCGCCGGCGCGGCCAGCTCGGATTGACAGGCGGCGAATGTGCGGCCGGTGCGACCGAGGCCTTCTCGGGGGGCGGCAGCGGGTTGAGTGCGGCGCGAACCACTTCAGCAGTGAACGGCGGTTGGCGGAATCGCACGCCGGTGGCGTCGAAGATGGCGTTGGCGATAGCGGCCGTGCCGGGTATCGACGTGGGCTCACCGGCGCCCAGCGGTGGCTCGCTCTGGCGCGGCATCATCATCACGTTGATGACTGGAACGTCGCGGAACCCGAGGATCGGGTAACTGCCCCATTCTCGATTGACCGCCACCGAACGGACCGGATCCATCTCGACCCGCTCCTTCAGCGCGCGGCTGGTCGTCTGCAGCACGTTGCCGTGAATTTGATGCTGGATGCCGGCGGGGTTGACCACCTGTCCGGCATCGTGGCCGACAACCACACGCTTGACCTGAACTTCACCGGTGCGGCGGTTGACCTCGACATCGGCAACCCAGGCCGTCCAGGCCGCGCCGAATCCAGGCCATTTGCTGTGCGTGTAGCGGGCATAGGCAACGCCCTGACCGCGCAGGATGTCGCCCTGGGCCGCCTGTTGCTGCGGCACGGTGTGTGGCAACCAGCCGGCACGATCCGCCGTTTGACGCAGCAATTCAGTGGCCCGCGGGTCGTTCAGGTGACGCAGTCGGAATTCGACCGGATCGGCTGCGGCGGCGGTTGCCAGCTCGTCGACATACGACTCATGAGCAAACGAATTCGGCATCGCAGAGACACCGCGCAGCCAGGAGGCACGCATGATCGGCGCCATGTCGTTGACCGTGACACGTAGATTGGGCACCTCATACGGCGGCCGTGCCGTGCGGTCGCCCATCGCGAATGCATGGGCCGCGGGCTCGACCGCGCGCGTCAGCAGCAGGGCCAGCGATGGCGCGGCATTCGACGGATAACAAGTCGAAAAATCGTAGGCCGTCATGTGGCCGCTGCTGTCGAGCGCGCCACACACTTCCATCAGCTGCGCCGCACCCTTGGGTTCCCACAGGTTTTCCTGTTCGCGGCTGAGTTGCACCCGCACCGGCGCTCCGACGGCACGCGCCAGCAAGGCGGCGTCGAGCGACACGTCGTCGGCACCATTGCGGCCGTAACAGCCGGACGCTTCCATGCGCACCACCTCGATTGCCACGTCGGGCAACTGCAGCAGCGTCGACAGCTCGGCGCGCAACATGTGCGGATTCTGTGAACCGGTCCAGACGGTCAGCACCGGCGCAGCCGTATCGCCATGCCATTGGGCGACCGCACAGGACGGGCCGATCGAGGCATGCATCTGGTAGGGCCAGACATACTGGCGCTGCATCGGCTCGGCTGCCGCCAGCAACGCAGCATCGACGTCGCCTTCGTCGACCAGCCTGCGCGGCACCGACGGATTGGCGCGCAGGGCCTGCGCCAGATCATCGAGCGCCGGCATGCCCGGCCAAGGCCGCCATGACACGCGCAAAGTTGCCGCGGCCAGTTCAGCCTGCTCCTCCCGATCGGCGACAACGCCGACGAAATCGCGGATCACGACCACCGCGCGCACGCCGGGAATGTGTGCGATCGACGATTCGTCGACCAACTCGAGGCTGTTGCCGATGAAATCGCCGTGATCGGCGCCCGCATAGGGTGGGCGTACGACGCGACCGTGCAACATTCCTGGCAGGCGCAAGTCGTGAACGAAGATGAGTTCGCCGCGCACTTTGGCCGGAATGTCGACGCGCGGGATCGAAACACCGACGATGCGGTAGTCCTGCACCGCTTTGACGGCGATCCGGGTGTCGAGGGTCAGCTCGAAGCGCTTGCCGCGCAGCAGATCGCCGTAGCTGATCTGCCGCTCGCCGTGTGACACGACGCCAGCTCGCACCGCCAGTTCGGACAGTGGCGCACCCAGTTCGGCCGCGGCGCGTTCGAGCAGGAAGACACGCGCGTGGGCCGCCGCCTGGCGCAGCGGGACCGCGTGAATCTGGATCGACGCGCTGGCAATCGTCGGGCCCTGATTGGGCGCCCTGGCGGTATCGCCCAGAATCATTTCAACCTGCGAAAAGTCGACATCGAGCTCTTCGGCGACGATCTGCGCAAGCGCCGTGCGGATACCGGTGCCCAGATCGACGTGGCCGTTCAGAGCGATGGCGCGGCCGTCATCCCATACTGCCAGCAGCACTTCGACGCCTTCGGCAGGATTGGGCGGCACCATCGGTGGCTGGCCTGGCGCCGGTGGTGGCGGCGGCGGCGATTCGCGGGTGACGACAAGAACGCCGCTTGCTTGCAGAAAGTCGCGCCGGGTGCGCAGGATCGGCCGGGTGGTCATGATCCGAGGGTTAAGGTTCGTTCAGCCATCAATTCAGCAGCGCGCAGCACGGCCTGGATGATTTCGACATGGGTGCCGCAGCGGCACAGGTTGTTGCCGAGCGCGCGGCGCACCTGGTCCTCGGATGGCCGCGGGTTGTCATTCAGCAGCGCAACCGTCATCATCAACATGCCGTTCAGGCAGTAGCCGCATTGCGCTGCCTGCGCATCGATGAACGCCTGCTGCACCGGATGCAGTCCCGCCGCGTCGCTCAGGCCCTCCAACGTGGTGACCGACCGGCCGGCTACACCGGCCAGTGGGATCACGCAGGCGCGTGCGGCGACACCGTCGACGAGCACCGTGCAGGTGCCGCATTCGCCCAGGCCGCAGCCGTATTTCGGCCCGTTCAGCCCGAGGTCGTTGCGCAGCGCGTTCAACAGCACGAGTTTTGGCGCATCGGGCAGCAGGTGCTCGCTGCCATTGACGATCAGCCGGATCCCGGCCGTGCTGTTGGCGTCGCGATCAGTCGTCGGCACGATCGATGCCGCTGATCTTGCGCAGCAAGCGGGTCAAGGTGGCGCGTTCGCTCTGCTCCAAACCGCCAAACGTGAGCTCGGAAATCTGCTCGGCGATTGGCACCGTCTGCTCGACCAGGGCGCGACCTGCAGAGGTCAACGAAATTTGCATCAGGCGGGCATCACCCGGCTCATGATCGGCGCTCAACAGCTCGCGCCATTTCAGGCGCTCGACAATACCGCGCACCGAGGGTTCATCGATTGCCGTGGCCTGGACGATCTCCGGGACGCCGCACGTGGCTCGGTCACGCACCGAACACAGAACGACAAATTGTGCTGCAGTCAACTGCGAGTCGGGCACCGTCTCCTTGAAAATTGCGACGTGGCGTTGATAGGCGCGGCGCAGCAAGTGACCGATCTGGTCCGTGAAGTGGTATTCGTTCGAGGGGGCGGATGCCATTGGGTTTCTCCAGAAGTTCTGGATCGCAAGCGGGTGCGGGCGATCAAACGCTGAGATAGGCGCGCCGGACATCTTCGTCGGCTGCCAGTTGTGCCATCGTGCCGTGAAAACGGATCTGGCCTTTCTCGAGCACGTAGGCGCGATCCGAAACCAGTTCGGCGAAATGCATGTTCTGCTCGGACAGCAGGATGCTCACGCCCTGCGCCTTCAGTTCGATGATCATGTGGGCCATCTGTTCGACGATTACAGGCGCCACCCCTTCAGAGGGCTCGTCGAGCAGGACCAGATAGGGATTGCCCATCAAGGTGCGCGCCACCGTGAGCATCTGCTGTTCGCCGCCGCTCATGCTGCCGCCGCGCCGATTCGGCATTTCGCCCAGATTCGGGAACAGCTTGAACAAGCGTTCGCTGGTCCAATGCGGTGCGGCGGAGCCATCGGGCCATTTGCGCGGTGCCTGGCGACCGACCTCGAGATTCTCGAGCACCGTCAGGTCGCTGAAGATCCGCCGATCCTCGGGCACGTAGCCCAGGCCATGCGAAGCGACGTCGTGCGGATCGCTGTTCGAGATGTCGCGTCCCATGAAGCCAAGGCTGCCGCGGCGCTTGTCGAGCATGCCCATCACGGCCTTCAAGGTGGTCGATTTGCCGGCACCGTTGCGACCCATCAGCGCAACCACTTCACCGCGACGCACCTGCAGGTCGATATCGAACAGGATCTGCGCGGCACCGTACCAGGCGGCCAGGCCATGCACATCGAGCAGCACGCCGTTGCAGAAGTTCGGCGGTCTCATGCGGCAGTTTCCCTGCTTTTCTCGAAGGTCTTGCCGGAGCCAAAATAGACCTCCTGGACTTTCGGGTGATCGCGGATCTGATCGGGCTTGCCGGCAGCGATGAGCTGGCCACGGGCCAGCACGATCATTCGGTCGGCATAGGCAAACACCACATCCATGCTGTGTTCGGTGAACAAGACTCCAATGCCGCGGTCGATCACCAGTTGTTTGGTCAGCGCCATGAGGTCGTTGCGCTCCTTCGGGGCCATCCCGGCGGTGGGCTCGTCCATCAACAGCAATTTGGGCTGGTTCGCCATCGCAATCGCCAGCTCGACCCGTTTCACGTCACCGTAGGCAAGCACGCTGCACGGACGATCGGCCTGCGCCGCCATGCCGACTTGGTCGAGCAGCGCAATGGCTTCGACGCGTTTGTGCTCCGCTGCCGGCCGCCACATCGAATACAGCTTGCGATCGGCCGAGATCAAGGCCATCTGCACGTTCTCGACCACGGTGAGAGAGGCAAACGTGGCGGCGATCTGGAACGTGCGCCCGACGCCAAGACGCCAGATATCGCGTGGTCTCATGCCGACCAGTTCGGTGCCGTCCAGACGGATCGATCCGGCGTCGGCGCGCAATTGGCCGTTGACCATGTTGAAGGTTGTCGATTTGCCGGCGCCGTTGGGGCCGATCAATGCCAGCAGTTCGCCGGCTTCGAGAGTGAAGTCGATGCCGTTGACGGCGCGCACGCCGCCGAACGATTTTCCCAGACCGCTGACTTCGAGCAGGCTCATCAGGATTCCCTCCGCGCAACTCGAGCCGTGATTCTCGTTTCGAGCGGGCACGCCGCGCTCATGCTTTGTCCTTCGTGGAATCGCGTCGGCCATAGACGATCTGACGCACGAAACCGGCGATGCCTTGCGGGAACAACAACACCAGGATCAGGATGATGGCGCCGAGCATGGCGCGCCAATATTCAGTGTTGCGTGCCACCGCGTCGTGCAGCCAGGTGAAGGTGAAGGCGCCGACAACGCCGCCGACCAGAGTATTCAGGCCGCCGAGCAACACCATGACCAAGCCGTCGATCGATCTGCCCACATACAGTGTTTCAGGCGATATGCTGCCTTTGGAGAAGGCGAACAGCGCGCCGGCCAGGCCGGCGAAGCTACCCGCGATGACGAAGGCAATCCATTGATTTCGTTTGACGTCGATGCCGATCGCGTCGGCCCGCAGCGGCGAATCGCGCCCGGCTCGCATCGCATAGCCGAAGGGTGAAAACAAGGCACGCCGAAGCAGCAGCAGTGCGCCCACCACCAGCAGCAGGGTCAGGTAGTAATAGTGGTTCTTGTTCGCCAGCCATGGTGATGGCCAGACCCCGGTCAGACCATTGCTGCCACCGGTGAAGCTGTCCCACTGATACACGATGGCCCAGGCAATTTGTGCGAAGGCCAGTGTCAACATGGCCAGATAGACACCCGACAGCCGCACGCTGAACCAGCCGAAGATCAACGCGCCGATTGCGGCAACCAGCGGTGCCACCAGCAGCGCGATTTCCATCGGCATCGCCAGTGCAGGAATCATCAGTGCTGCGCCATATGCTCCCAATCCGAAATAGGCCGCATGGCCGAACGAATGCATGCCGGCCGGACCCATGATGAAGTGCAGGCTGGCGGCGAACAACGCGGCGATCAGCAGGTCAATCAGCAACACGATGGTGTAGGGCGACGCGGCACTGAGCAGCGGCATCGCCAGCAGCACCAGCAGCGTGATCGCCGCAGCGGCTTTGAACAGCTTGTCGGCCGGGCGCAACGGCGCCTCGATCGGTCCGGCATGCCGGCTCGGTGCCTGTTCGCGTCCCATCAAGCCCCATGGCCGCACGACCAGCACCACGGCCATGACCAGAAATTCAACCACCAGCGTCAGTTTCGAAAACGAGATCGTGATCCCCAACACCTCGACCAGGCCGAGCCAGATGCACACCGCCTTCAACTCGGCGATCAGCAACGCGGCAACGAATGCTCCGGGGATCGACCCCATGCCGCCGACGACGACGACGACGAAGGCGGCGCCGATGATGTGCAGATCGAGCTCCAGATTGGCGGGCTCGCGCGGCAGCTGCAGTGCGCCTCCGAGTCCGGCCAGCATGGCGCCCAGCGCAAACACCGAGGTAAACAGCCACGCCTGGTTGACGCCGAGTGCGCCAACCATTTCGCGGTCCTGGGTCGCTGCGCGAACCAGCGTGCCCCAGCGCGTTCGGGTCAGCAGCAGCCACAGCAGGCCGAGCACGATCGGACCGACAAAGATCAGGAACAGGTCGTACGAGGGGAACTGGCGACCCAAGATCGACACCGAACCCGACAAACCAGGAGCGCGTGGTCCGAGCAACTCCTCGGGGCCCCAGATCCACAACACCGCATCCTTGATCACCAGCACCAGCGCGAATGTCGCCAGCAACTGGAACAACTCGGGCGCGCGATAGATGCGGCGCAACAGGACGATCTCGATGAGCGCGCCCAGTACCCCCACCGCCAGGGCTGCCAGAACCAGCGCAGGCCAGAAGCCGATTCCGCCGCCGAGTAGATCGACCAGTGAATAGGCGATGTAAATGCCCGCCATGTACAACGAGCCGTGGGCAAAGTTGACGATCCGGGTGACCCCGAAAATCAACGACAACCCCGCTCCCACCATGAACAGCGACGAAGCGCCGGCCAGTCCGTTCAGCAGCTGGACGAGGAAACCTGAAAAGTTCATCGAATCGAGGATGTGGGCGGTTCGGGCGCGGGGCAGGGCGCAGCAGATCCGACAGGGATGTGTCTCGAGGGCATCAATCCGGTCGGATCCGTGGGTCGAAGACTCAGTCGGCCGGACGCATCTTCTTCGCTTCGTCCTCAGACGGCAGGACCTTGGCGCCGTCGACATAGCGGTAGTCGACCATCACGCCCTTGCCATCGACCTTCTTGGTCCGGCCGACGAAGCCGCCCATCGTTGATTGATGGTCGGCAGCGCGATAGGTGATCATGCCGAACGGAGAGTCCACTTGCAGACCTCTGAAGGCCGCGATCAAAGCCTCCGCGTCCGTCGATTTGGCTTTGGCGATACCGGCGCCCAGCGATTTGATGGCGCTGTAGCCGACGATCGAACCGAGGCGCGGATAGTCATTGAACTTCTTCTGGTAGGCGGCAAGAAAGGTCTTGTGCTGCGGAATCTGGATGCCGTACCACGGATAACCGGTGACCAGCCAGCCCTCCGGTGCCTCGTCCTTCAGCGGATCGAGGTATTCGGGCTCGCCGGTCAGCAGGCTGACGACTTCGCGTCCTTTGAACAGGCCGCGGGTATTGCCCTCACGAACAAACTTCGACAAGTCAGCGCCGAACAACACGTTGAACAGTGCGTCCGGCTTGGCATCGGCGAGCGCCTGCACCACGCTGCCGGAATCGACCTTGCCCAGAGGCGGTGCCTGCTCGGCGACAAATTCGACGTCGGGCTGCGCCGCCTTCAACAGCTTCTTGAACGTTGCCACCGCCGATTGACCGTATTCGTAGTTGGGATAGACCACGGCCCAACGCTTCTTTTTCATTGCCGCCGCCTCCGGAACCAGCATCGCAACCTGCATGTAGGTCGACGGGCGCAGGCGGAAGGTGTAGCGGTTTCCGTTGTCCCAGACGATCTTGTCGGTCAGCGGTTCACCGGCAAGAAAGAAGATCTTTTTCTGCTTGGCAAAATCAGTCAGTGCCAGGCCGATATGAGACAGGAAGGTGCCGGCCAACACATCGACTTGTTCACGCGACACCAGTTCTTCGGCCACACGCACCGCGTCACCCGGGTTGGCGTTGTCGTCGCGCGTGATCAGCTCGAGTTTCTTGCCGTTCACGCCGCCGGCGGTATTGATCTCTTCGATCGCCAGCTCCATGCCTTTCTTGTAGGGCTCGAGGAAGGCCGGTTGGGCCTTGTAGCTGTTGACCTCGCCGATCTTGATGACGCCCTGCGCATGCGCCGATGTCAGTCCGATCAGGGTGATGGTTGTAAGCGCTGCAGCGCCGCGACGAAGTGGCTGGCCTATTTTCATTGCTGTCTCCGGTTGTACTAGGGAACGGGTGTGCGTGGTCCTGGCGTGGTCAGCGCAAACCGTCTTCGCCCTTGGCTTCACTGGCGGTCAGGCCACCAATGCGCGGCAGCGGGCGGCCGCTGTCGGTGACAACGATGGCCACCAAGATTTCGTTGGCGCGCGGGGCGTCGCCGATGCGCGCTTCCATGGCGTCGAAATGGCTGCGCACGTACGCTGCGTCCTTGTGGCCAAGTGGCACGTCGATCGCGGTGCCCAGGCCGCCGCGTTTCTTGCTCGACGGCACAAGCGCCGCGCCTTTTTCCACCGCAGCGCGCAGCGGCGTGCCGAGTTTGGGATGCAGGATGGCGGCGGCGTGTTCGAGTTCACCGGCCTCGCCGACGATCGCCGCCTTGCCGTAACTCTGCGCCTGGCCGGGCTCGATACCCAGCGCCTGCACGCAACGCTGGCCAAGCAACCCGCCGAGTTCTTCGCCGATGGCGATCAGTTCGTCGAGATTTTCTTCATACCGTCCCGCATACGGGTTGGCAATCACGGCCATGGCCAGCGCGCGGCGTGTCGGGGGATCGACTGGACGGTCCATCTCGATGCGAATTTCGTCGACTTGCACGACGATCTTGCGAATTTTGGCGGGCATGTTTTTCTCCTTGTCGGGGTTGATTCGGGGGCGGGCCGGTCAGCGCAGCCCGTCCCATTTCGAGATGGCACCGGCAGCCAGGCCGCCGACCCGGGCATGCACGCGCGCACCAGTGCTCATGGCCAGGATGTAGACCAGCTCGTCTGCAGCCGGGGCGCCGGGAACACGAACCTCCATCGCGTCGAAATGGCTGCGCACGTAGGCCGCATTGATATGGGTCATCGGCACGTCGAGGGTAGCGCCGGGCGGGCCCACCTTCTTTGTCGAAGGCACGATCGACAGTGCATTGCCGGGTTGCCCCTTGATGTCCTCGCCCACGCCCTTCACGTAGGCCGCGCGATCGCCCTGCCAGCCGAGCAATTCACGCATTGCATAGCCACCGGGCACATGCCACAGCGCACCGTGTTCGAGCTCTCCCGCGCTGCCGATGATGGCGCCTTTGCCGTAACTCTCGATCTGCTCGACCGGGATATCCATCGCCGCACGCAATTGATGCGCCATGTCGAGCCCCACCGGATTGAGCGCCTCCATCATCGGAAGGATATCGGATTCGTAGCGGCCGGCGAACGGATTACGCAGCACAACCGCAATCGCTCCGCGGCGCAGCGGGGTGCTGGCCACTGGACCGAACTCATGATGGATTTCTTCCAGCTGCGTAACGACGCGTCGTATCTGGATCATTGTTTGTTTCTCCAATTCGATCGGTTCAGGCCTGCGCCATTGTCCCAGCGATTGCTGCTGTTTCGTGCTCGAGAGCGCCTGCAGCGCTGGGTTCGTCGCCGACATGGGCGACCTGTCCCTGGCAGACCATGGTGCAACAGCAGATCAGGCCCGCGCGTTGCAGTTCGGCGGCGCGTCGTCGACCGGCGGCAAGCGCGTGCCGCACCGCGTCATGGCCAAGCTCTGGCACATCGACGGTGACGGCGATGCGGCCGAGATCGCTGTCGTCTTTCAGCTCCATCGCGGGCCGTCGCTGGATGCGCTCGTCGTCGATGTCGACCGCATTGGCGATCACCGTGGCCGCTGCGTCGGCTTCGGCTGCGGTGCATGCCAGCACGGTGACGCTGTCGGCAATGCCACGCGAAAAGCTGCGACCACGCCAGCCGCTGGTCGCCATGCCGCGCGCCGACATCGCGTGAGTCACATCGATCTGACCGTCACTGCGGATGCCCCGCATGATCTGCTGCGCGTCGAGTCGGGTGATGTCGGCGAACAATCCGACGCGCAACGATTGCATCGGTGCCAGATGCCAGGCGATGTCGCCGCCGTTGTTGACCCAGGCGCGCTCGACGCCCGCGCGCTGGTAGTGGGCGATCAATTCCTGGGCGACAGCGCCGGCAACCGCGGCCATCGGCGTAATGAAACCAGCGCGGTAGGGCCGGCAAGCTTGCCACATGCGTCGCGCAACGCGACCCTGCACCGGGCAAGGGCCATCGACAGGCCGGCGCAGCGCCGGCAATTCGGCGACCAGTTCGTCGAGAATGGTTTGGAAGCGTTGCCAGGCCGATGCATGAGCGTGCTCGACGGCGTCGGTTTCGCCATCGACGCCGATCACGATGTCGATCGGTCCGTGGTGGAAATGCCGACGCCCATCGGATAGCGAGGCTTGAGCCGCCGCCATGTCAACGGTGCCTGACCTCTGACACGCGCTCGCGTGCCATCGCGTCGCGAAAAACTTGAGGCAAGCACGCCATCGGTGAGGTCATTTCAACCGAGCAACGGCGGCCGACCAAGCGGCCAGGGGTTGGCGGGATTGAGCGCTGCCCAGCGACGTCGGGTGGGTGCGCCGTCGTCATTCCAGGCGCCACGGCGCAACACATCCTCAAGCGAACGCACGCTGTCGACGTGGCCGCCAAGCGAACGGTAATCGTCCAGGGTCATGCTGAACTCGATCGGCGCCACAATCGCCGGCGTTGGCACCGTACCGAAACTGCTGTCAGGCATGCGAATGACATCGACCATCACGGTGATGCCGCCACCAGGCCATACATAGGCCGGTGCGCCGCCGCAGGTGACGTTGACCAGTGCCTGTTTGATCGACTGGGTCAGCCGGACCGGATTCTCGGTCACGCCGGCGCGCAGGCT
>JBBRID010000082.1:0-11423 GCA_038221635.1 Burkholderiales bacterium | reverse complement strand
ATTCGGCTTCCGGCCCACATGCACACGGCCACTCGCAGGGCCACGGCCACGACGATCATTCGCATGATCAGGGACACGAACACGACCACGCAGACAAATCCGCCGGCCACTCGAATGGCTGATGCAGGTGCCGAAGACGGCACCACCCTGCTGCGGCTGATGTGGCTGGCCTCACCGGCATTGCCAGTCGGCGGTTTCAGCTACTCCGAAGGCTTGGAGTCCGCGGTCGAACAAGGCTTGGTGAGCGACGAAGCTCAGGCTGCGCAATGGCTGATCGACCAGCTTTGGCTGGCGCAGGTGCGCGGCGACTGGGCCATTGCAGCCGCGGCCCATGTCGCCTGGCAAGGCAATGACACATCGGCACTGCACGCCCTCAACGATTGGGTGCTGCAAACGCGCGAGTCCGCCGAGTTTCGGCTACAGACCGAACAGACCGGTCGATCGCTGCTCGAGTGGCTGCGCAACAGCGCGACCTCAGACGATCACCGGATTGCAGAACTGGCCAATCTGCGGCCGGCACCCAGCTGGCCATTGGCCTTTGCGCTCGCGACTGTGCTGGCCGGCGCCACGACTCGGCAGGCGCTGCAGGCGCTGGCGTTCGGGTGGGCCGAAAACATGTCGCAGGCCGCGATCAAGGCCGTTCCGCTCGGCCAGGCGGGAGCGCAACGCGTGTTGAGCTTGCTGGTCGACGAAATTCCGGCCGCCATCGAACAGGCGATCTATCTGCCCGCGGCGTTGCGCCAGACCCATGCGCCGACGCTGACGATCCTGTCGGCGCAACACGAGACGCAGTATTCACGGCTGTTCCGCTCCTGAGCGCTGCCGCGCCTGGCATCAAACCTGCTCGATCTGACTCAATCCGAACTCGACAATCCCAAGATGAACCGATTGCACAGCATTGCCGGCCGAACCAGAAAACTTCCCCCGCTGCGCGTGGGCATCGGCGGTCCGGTCGGCTCGGGCAAGACGACGTTGGTCGAGATGTTGTGCAAGGCGCTGCGCACGCGCTACGACCTGGTCGTTGTCACCAACGACATTTACACCAAGGAAGATCAGCGTCTTCTGACGGTCGCCGGCGCGCTCGATGCCGAACGCATCATGGGCGTTGAAACCGGCGGCTGCCCGCACACAGCAATCCGCGAGGATGCCTCGATCAACCTCGAAGCGGTCGACCGCATGCTGGCGAAATTTCCCGATGCCGACATCGTTTTCATCGAATCGGGCGGTGACAATCTGGCCGCCACGTTCAGCCCCGAGTTGTCGGACCTGACGATCTACGTAATCGATGTCGCAGCGGGCGAAAAAATTCCCCGAAAGGGCGGCCCAGGCATCACGCGCAGCGACCTGTTCGTCATCAACAAGACCGATCTGGCCCCGCATGTCGGCGCTGACCTCGAGGTGATGCGCAGCGATACCACCCGCATGCGCAGCGGACCGAACGGGCTGCGGCCATTCGTGATGACCAACCTGAAAACGCTGGCGGGGCTGGACGAGGTGATTGCCTTCATCGAGACCAAGGGCATGCTGACGGCTGAACAGCAGCCGACCGGGGCCGCCTTGTGAGGCGGCTGAACCCAGGCTACCGGATCCCGCCCATCGATCGCAAAGCGGTGACGGCGCCTGCGCCGATCGAGGCGCCGAAGCGTTTGGCAAGGCGCTCGGCAACGTTTTCGTGCGGCGTGTAGTCGATGATCTCCTCCGCCTTGACAACTTCGCGGGCGACGTAATCGAGGTTGCCGATCTTGTCGGCAAGACCGAGCTTGACCGCCTGCTCGCCGTTCCAGTACAGGCCGGAGAAGGTCTCGTCGGTGATCTTCAGGCGCTCGCCGCGGCCCTCCTTGACGACGCGGATGAACTGCTCGTGGATCTGGTCGAGCATGTTCTGCGCGTAGGCCCGGTGCTTGGGGTTCTGCGGCAGGAAGGGATCGTTCATGGCCTTGTTCTCCCCGGCCGTGATCAGACGTCGCTCGACACCGAGTTTGTCCATCAGCTCCGGAAAACCGAATCCATCCATCAACACACCGATCGATCCGACGATGCTGGCCTTGTCGGTATAGATCTCGTCCGCCGCAACTGCGATGTAGTAGGCGCCCGAGGCGCAGACCTCTTCCACCACGGCATAGACCTTTTTCTTGTGCAGCAGCTTCAGCCGGCGGATTTCGTCGTTGACGATGCCGGCCTGCACCGGGCTGCCACCCGGCGAATTGATGCGCAGCACAACGGCCGCGGAGCCGCTGTCTTCGAAGGCGTTTTTCAGTGCGCCGACGAGCAGTTCGGCGCTGGCCTCGGTATCCGGAGAAATTTCGCCGCGCACCTCGATCAGCGCCGTGTGACGTCCGCTCGGCGCCGGCCCGAGGGTGCGCACCGCGAGCAGGCTCCAGAACGCAACCAACAGCAGCACCAGCCAGAACAGTCGGAAGAAGATCCGCCAGCGTCGCTCGCTGCGCCGGTCTTTCAGGTAGTCGCGCGCAAATTGCTCGACCACGCCGTCCATCCGGGTCCATTGCGGCGGCCCGCTGCGTTCGTAGTTGGCATCGGCAGAACCAGCTGGCCGATCGTGCGGCGGATAGGTGGGCGGGAAATGATCGGACGAACTCATGGAAGACTTTCAATGGCCGGTAGAGCCGGCCGGATGTCGGTGGAAGGATACCAATAGACCTGACCCGCGATCTGCGCGACAGCCACAGCCGTCAGCTTGCCGCGACCGCACGGCCCGCCCAGGCAGTGACCGTCGCGCGGCCGATACGTTGCCCCGTGAATCGAGCAGATGATGTAGTCACGGTCGCTGTCGAGAAATTCGCCAGGCAGCCAATCCATCTCCGCGGGAACATGGGCACAGCGGTTCAGGTAGGCCACCAGGTGGCCGTCATGGCGCAGCACGAAGGCGCGCACCGGCGCACCATATTGCCGCACCTCGAACAGCATGGCCCGACCGCGATCGATCAAATCGTCGCCACGGCAGAGCCAGACGGCACCGGCCGGCGCCTCAAGCATTGTGATCCAGCCACTGCGCAAGCTCGGTCACGCTGTGGGCAACGAACAGCGGACCATGGGCGGCGAAGCCGCCGTGTTCGTGCGCACCGTAGCCGACCCCGACACTGGCGGCGCCAGCATTCGACGCGAGCAGCAGGTCGTGGGTGGTATCGCCGATCATCAGCGTGCTTTCAGCGCCGGTGCCGAGTTGATCCATCAGTTCGAGCAGCATCCGTGGATCTGGCTTCGACGCGGTCTCGTCGGCGGTGCGGGTAGCATCGAACAAGCCATGCAGTTGGACCGTGTCAAGCGCATCGTCGAGCCCGCTGCGCGATTTGCCGGTTGCAACGCCTAGCAGGTGTCCGCGCTGCTTCAGCGCGTCGAGCAATGTCAGCACGCCAGGGAAAAGGGTCAATTCGTCTTGCCTGTTGACGTAGTGGTGGCGGTAGCGCGCACCCATTTCGCCATATCGTTCACGCGGCAAGCCGGGCGCGGCATGGGTCAGTGCATCGATCAGGCCCATGCCGATCACGTAGCTGGCGTCCTTGTCGCTCGGCGCGGGCACGCCGAGATCGACGCATGCCGACTGGATGCAGCGCGCGATCAGGGCGGTGGAGTCGAACAAGGTGCCGTCCCAGTCGAAGACGATCAGGTCGAAGCGGCGGTCTCGGTTCATCGTATTGCCTGTGGCGCCCGGCGGGCTTGGTTTGCATCGGGTTGGGCCAGCCTCCCGAGCGGGAGCCTATTGTCGACGGCGCGCCGAAGAGACGGCGAGAGCCTCCAACAAGACCTCGCAGTCGGCCGGTAGCGGCGCCTCAAGCTCCAGCGTTTCACCGCTGTGCGGATGCGCCAGCCGCAACTTGCGCGCATGCAGGAACATCCGGTCGAAGCGGCAGCCTGGCACCGCCGCGCCGCGCGCCAATGCCTTGTTCAGCGCGAAGTCACCGTATTTTTCGTCGCCGGCAATCACATGGCCGGCGCCGGCCAGGTGCACCCGGATCTGATGGGTGCGACCGGTCTTCAGCGACACCTCGAGCAGGCTGAAACCCGGAAAATGCTGCGCCACCTTGACCAGCGAGATCGACCGCCGGCCATCCGCGTGTTCCGCGTCGACGATGCGAACCCGCCGCTCGCCCGCGGCGTCGAGGTACTTGTGCAATGCCTGATCGATCACCTTGTGGTTTGCCGGCCAGGCGCCGACGACCAGCGCGTCGTAGATCTTGGCCATCGGGGCGTCGCTGCTACGCTGGCGAAACTGCTCCTGCGTCGCCAACAGCGCCTGGCGTTTCTTGGCGATCAACAACAAGCCCGAGGTTTCCTTGTCGAGGCGATGGACCAATTCGAGAAACGGCGCTCCCGGACGCGCCTGGCGCAGTTGCTCGATCACCCCCGAACTGACGCCGCTGCCACCATGCACCGCGACTCCGGCGGGCTTGTTGATCGCCAGCAGAAACTCGTCTTCGAAGACGATTGGAAACTCGCGCGCCGGAGCGGCAGCTGTCTCGTCGTCACGCGCAGCTGCCACACGCACCGGTGGAATCCGGATGTCGTCGCCCATAGCCAGACGGGTATCAGCGGCGGCACGGCCCTTGTTCACCCGAACCTCGCCACTGCGAATGACCCGGTAAAGGTGCGTCTTGGGAACCCCCTTCAGCTGTTTGACCAGAAAATTGTCGAGCCGCTGACCCTGCGACCCTTCGTCGACAAGCAGGTGCCGCACCGCAACAGCAACGCGCTCGTTCGCCGCCCGAATCAGCGATGAAGATTCAGCCTTCACGGCGCGTGGCTTGGCGCTGGAAACGGGGCGGACCGCCTCCGCACTGGGGGCCGCAGATCGATGTAAGCGTTTGGCCGGTATAATCGCTCGCGCCACGTTGTTGTCGTAAGTGTTTGATTTTTCAGAGTTTACGTCGCACTTGCGAAATACACCGTGGCAGCCGGGCAAGGCCCGGCAACCAGGTGATGCAACATGTCGACGCAATTGACCGGCACGGTCCCCAAGGAACCCTGCGATCGATCGCCCGACGTGGAAGAGAAAATCAAGAACGAACCTCAGAGAAAAGGTCTTCCAGGCGGAAGACGATCTGCGTGGAGACCAATGCCGGATCGGCATCTTCACTGCAACGCGCTTTCGCCTGCGTCAAGTGAATACAAGCGGATGTTGTCGACGCTCCACCTTCCCAAACTGCGCCTTCGGCGTGCCCTGTCCAGGCCATCAGCCTGTGCCACGGTGCCGCACACCGGTGCTTCGGAATGGTTGCGCGTTGAACCCCACCTGCCCTTCTGCCATCGGCCGCTTGCGCCGAGCCGCAGCCGGGTTGCCGCCCACACCACCACGCACGCGCCAACGCTGCACCCACGGCCGGTCTTCTGACCGAGCCGTCGTTGCGGTCCAGGGCGATTCCCTCCGGTTCCTCTCCACGTTTCTCGTGCATCGAAGCGTCGCCCCCGGTTTACCGGTGGCGCTGATGAGAAATGCCGGCCCAACCAGCAACTGGCGGCCGAAGCGAAGGAGTGCACATGAAACGCATGCTGATCAATGCGACGCAGCCAGAAGAGCGTCGCCTGGCAATCGTCGATGGCCAGAAGCTGCTTGATTTCGAAACCGAGATCGAAGGCCGCGAGCAACGCAAAGGCAACATTTACAAGGCCGTCGTGACTCGGGTCGAGCCATCGCTCGAAGCCTGTTTCGTCGACTATGGCGAAGACCGCCACGGCTTCCTGCCGTTCAAGGAAATTTCGCGCAACTATTTCCGTGATGGTGTCGACGTGCGCACTGCGCGCATCCAGGACGCCATCCGTGAAGGTGATGCGCTGTTGGTGCAGGTCGAAAAGGAAGAGCGCGGCAACAAGGGTGCAGCGCTGACGACCATGGTCAGCCTGGCTGGCCGTTATCTGGTACTGATGCCGAACAACCCGCGCGGCGGTGGCGTCTCGCGGCGCATCGAAGGTGAAGACCGCGAAGAGCTGAAGGAGAACCTCGACCAGCTCGAATACCCCAAGGGCATGAGCCTGATCGCCCGCACCGCCGGCATCGGCCGGACCGCGCCCGAGCTGCAGTGGGACCTGAACTACATGCTCAAGCTGTGGGACGCCATCGATGGCGCATCCAAGGCGGGCAAGGGTTGCTTCCTGATCTACCAGGAATCGTCGCTGGTGATCCGCGCGATCCGCGATTACTTCACCGCCGATGTCGGCGAGATCCTGATCGATACCGACGACATCTACGAACAGGCGCATCAGTTCATGAGCCATGTGATGCCGGAGACGGCACACAAGGTCAAGCGCTATCGGGATGACGCTCCGCTGTTCAGCCGCTTCCAGATCGAGCACCAGATCGAGACCGCGTTCTCGCGAACCGTCAACCTGCCATCCGGCGGCGCGATCGTGATCGATCACACCGAGGCGCTGGTCTCGGTCGACGTCAACTCCGCGCGTTCGACCCGCGGCAGCGACATCGAGGAAACCGCGACCCGCACCAACCTGGAAGCTGCCGACGAAATCGCGCGCCAGATGCGGCTGCGCGACCTCGGCGGCTTGATCGTGGTCGACTTCATCGACATGGAAGAGTCGAAGAACCGGCGCGAGGTGGAAACCCGGCTGCGTGATTCGCTGCGCCAGGACCGTGCCCGCGTGCAGTTCAGCACCATCAGCAAGTTCGGCCTGCTTGAGCTGAGCCGCCAGCGGCTGCGGCCGGCGCTCAGCGAAGGCAACCACATCACCTGCCCGCGCTGCAACGGCACCGGCCACATCCGCGACACCGAGTCGTCGGCGCTGCAGATCCTGCGCATGGTGCAGGAAGAGTCGATGAAGGACAACACCGCTGCGGTGCATGTCCAGGTTCCAGTCGAGGTGACCAGCTTCCTGCTCAATGAGAAGCGCACTGAAATCACCAAGATCGAGATGAAGCAGCGCGTAACCGTACTGTTGGTTCCGAACAAGGCACTCGAGACGCCGAATTACCGCCTCGAGCGGCTGCGCCATGACGATCCGCGGCTGGAGAACCTGCAGGCCAGCTACACGATGATCGATGCCGAAGAGGAAGTCGGCATCACCAGGCGGCGCGACAGCACCGCCAAGCCGAAACAGGAACCGGTCATCAAAGGCATCCTGCCGGAGACGCCCGCACCGATGCCCGCAGCGCGCCCCGAGCCTGCTGCGCCGGTCGCAGCCACGCCGCCGACCGCCGCGGCCACTCCCGCAGAACGTACCACCAGCGCAGGCGGCGGCTTCTTCGGGTGGATCAAGCGCGTTTTCGGCGCTCCAGAAGAAGAAGAGACTGCACCCCCCGCTGCGCTGGTGACTAAGCCTGCTGCCGGCGCAGCGGCTGACGGCAGCCCGCGCCGCGGCGGCCGTGGTGGCCGCAATGGGCGCACCGATCGTGACGGAAAACGTGAAGGTCGCGGCGAAGGCCGCGGTGATGGTCGTGCCGAGCGTGCGCCGCGCGGTGAGCGTTCTGCCGATCGACAGGATGCGGCGCCAGCACGTGAAGCCCGTGAACCACGCGAAGGCCGCAACCGCCGCAATCGCAGCGACCGAAACGACGGCACCGCACTGGTGGAGAGCAACGAACTGGCAGCCGCGTCAAGCGAGACGCGTGAACCGCGGGAGGGCGGTCGCCGTGGTGGCCGTGGCAACCGAGGCGAACAGGGGACCGAACGCGACAACACACGCGACCGTTCGAGCGCCGAGTTGGTAGCGGGCGCAGCGTTTGTTGAAACCCAACCGGGGTTGGGTGACTCAGAAGTCATTGAATCAGCATCGCCGGTCGAGTCCGGAGACACGCGTGAACCTCGGGATGGACGCCGTCGGCGTCGAGGTGGCCGCGGTCGAGATCGGGATGGCGAGGCCACCGGCAGCCAGGCAACCGATGACAGTACAGAAGGGGCCGACGAGGCGGCCGGCGAATCCGCCGCAAGCGCCGACAACGCTCCTCGTCGCGAACCGCAGCAGGAGGTCGATTCAACTTCGTCCGCCACCGAGGTCGAAAGCGAGATCAACCAGCCCGGCAGCGAATCGGGCGAACGAGGTGAACGCGACGGCCGCCGCCGCGGACGCGGTGGACGCAATCGCCGTGACCGCAGTGATCAGGCAGTCGCCGGCGACGCAAACGCGTCTGACGGCCTGGAACAGCAACAGCCTTCCGATGTGATCGCCCTGCCCGACCAGCGTGCAGACCCGGAGATCACATCGACCACCGCTGATGCAGTCGAGTCGCCCGCCAACGAGGTGGAGCTCACACCAGCAGTTGCCGAAGTGGCACCGGTTGCCGAGGTTGCCGAGGTTGCCGACGTTGTCCCGGAAGCGACGATTGCCGCACCCGCACCTGTCGTCGAAGTTGCAGCGCCAGCGCCGACGATGCACGTGGCGGAAATGCCGGCATCCAAACCTTTCGTGTTGCCGACTTCCGATCTGCAGGCCCTTGCCGAATCCGCCGGCTTGTCGTGGGTCAATTCAGACGTCGACAAGATCCGCGCAGCCCAGCAGGCCATCGCAGACGAACCCACACCGGCTCACAAGCCACGCCCCCCGAAACCTGTATTGGATATCGAGGAAGGTCCGCTGGTACTGGTCGAGACGCGGAAGGATCTTTCGCAGATCAAGCTGCCGTTCGAAGCTGGCCAGCCCTCACAGCCTCGATCCTGAAGCGGGTCACCGCTGAAAGGCGGCTCCCTGTCGGTTTGACCGCCGACAGGACAGGACCATCGATCAGCGCGCAGTGCGCAGGGCTGCCGTCAAGGCAGCCGCTCCAGCGCATGCTGGTAAGCCGGCTGGTGCATCAGTTCATCCCAAGTCAGCGGCGCGGTTTGAGGCAGCAACTCGAGGCGACGGTATTCGCTGTCCGGATCGAGCTGCCAAAGCCCGCGCTCGTTTGACCGCAGCAACTCGTCGAGCAGCGCATCCACAGCCGCGCCGCCGTCGACCGACTGGTTGCACAGCAGCACCATGTCGCAACCGGCATTCAAGGCCTCGATGGCCGCCTCGGGGTAACTCAGCATCGCACCGTCGAGTTGCCTGGCAGCTTCCATGCTGAGGTCATCGCTGAAGATCGCGCCGGTGAAGCCCAGTTGCTGACGCAACACGTCTTTCAACCAGCGGGCCGAAAAACCGGCCGGTCGGTGATCGACCTTGGAATACACCACATGCGCCGGCATCACACTGGCGAGGCTGGTGCTCAGCCATTCATAGGGCCTGACGTCGTCGGCCAGCAAGGCTTTCAAACTGCGGCTGTCGATCGGGATGGCGACATGACTATCGGCTTTGACGCGCCCGTGTCCCGGAAAATGTTTGCCGCAGTTGGCCATGCCGGCGCGCAGCAAACCGTACATCAGGCTCTTGGCCAGCATCGTGACGACACGCGGATCGCGGTGGAAGGCACGGTCGCCGATCACCGAGCTGCTGCCGAAGTCGAGGTCGAGAACCGGCGTGAAGCTCAGATCGACACCACAGGCCCGCAACTCGGCACCGAGTACATGGCCGACTGCGGTCGCAGCATCGGTCGCGTCGAGAGCATCCTTCATCCATCGTTCGCCCAGCACCCGCATCGGCGGCAGGTGAGTGAAGCCATCACTGCGAAAGCGCTGCACCCGGCCGCCTTCGTGGTCGACACACACCAGAATATCGGCGCGGATCGCCTTGATCTGCGCAACCAGTTCGGTCAGTTGTCGGCGGTCCTGCCAATTTCGAGAGAAAAGAATCAGGCCACCGGTCAAGGGATGACGCAATCGGCGTTTGTCATCGGCCGTCAGCGACGTGCCGGCAATATCGAGCACGATCGGTGCGTGGACGGATTCAGGTGCTGGCATGCGCGGGGACATCGTTTTCCTTCGGGTTGATCCTGGTTTCGACCACGACGAAGCTGGTTGCGACGTCGGCTTCATCGCTGACACTGACATGGCCGACCAGTTGGCGGAATTCGAACCACTCTGCCAGAACTCCGCTCAAGCGCAAGCTGGGTTTGCCACCAGGCAGGTTGATGATTTCGCAGGCTTTCCAGGACATCGGCGGATGCATGCCGACACCGATCGCCTTCGAAAACGCCTCCTTGGCCGAGAACCGGGTGGCCAGAAAACTGATGCCACGCGCCTCGACCTTTTGCAGCCTTGCATTGAACACCTGCAGTTCGCGCGGTCCCAGGATGCGCTCGGCAAAGCGTTGACCGCGCCGCTCCCAGGTTGCGCGAATCCGCCGAATGTCACAGACATCGGTGCCGATGCCAAAAATCATCGGGATGCGTGCCTTTTAACTGACGAACGAATCATGCGCCAGCGCGATGAATGCAGCGCAGATAGTCGCGCACCGTCTCCGACAGTCCGAGTTCGATGGCGTCGGCGATCAGGGCATGGCCGATCGATACTTCCTGAACGCCCGGCACCGCGGTCAGGAAATCAGTCAGGTTGTCCCGATTGAGATCGTGCCCGGCGTTCACACCAAGGCCTTCGCGCAAGGCTGCTTCGGCGGTTGCGCGGTAGCCGGCCAGCACGACCGGCAGTTCCGGGCTGCCATGGCTGCGCGCAAAAGCCTCGGTGTACAACTCGACGCGATCCGCACCGACCTCGCGCACGCTGGCCATCGAATCGGGGGTCGGGTCCATGAACAGGCTGACACGGGCGCCAAGCGCCTTCGCCTCGGCAATCAAAGGCATCAGCCGCCCGGCATCCTGCGGGAATTGCCAGCCATGGTCTGAGGTGGCCTGATCCATGCTGTCGGGCACAAACGTCACCTGTTGCGGACAGCGGCCCTGCGAAGCAAGTTGGCTGAGCAGTCCCATCAGGTTATGAAAGGGATTTCCTTCGACGTTGTATTCGACCCCTTGCCGTTCATTCAACAGCGCTGCGAGATCGAAGACATCGGCCGCACGGATATGACGTTCGTCCGGACGCGGATGAACGGTGATTCCCTGTGCGCCAGCGTCGATTGCCAGATTGGCCGCTCGGCAGACATCGGGAATACCAATGCCGCGCGAGTTGCGCAGCAAAGCGACCCGGTTCAAATTGACCGACAAGGCGGTGTATCCCCGCTGCCGGTCGGCGCCGACCAATCCGGTGCTGATCAATGGGTTCATGGCTAGATGAATTCAGCGTTCGAAGGCCTGCAGTTCGATCATCAGCTGACGGGTGCGCAGGCTTGAATTTCCAAGATGGTATTGAAGCATGCCACGCAAGGCCGCACGCCAGGCCGGCAAGGATTTGAGGCAAGCCTGCTGCAGCGCCGGCAGACTGCCATGTTGCAACGCGGCTTGCACGTCGATCAGTGAACTGCCGGGCAATTCCACATCGGCCAACCGTGCACTGGTGCAGACACCGCTGTCGGCATTGAGGCGGTAGCGTTGCGTGGGATCGACGGCCGCCATTGTCGACGTGACCAGACTGAGATCGGGCAAGAGCCCGATCTCCTTCAGCAGGCGCAGCTCGAACGCCCGCAGCGCGGCGTGGCCGCTGGCTTCGTCG
>JBBRID010000081.1:0-11517 GCA_038221635.1 Burkholderiales bacterium | reverse complement strand
CACTTCGGAGCGGCCGGGCGGGGACGCTCAACGACCGCCCCTCGCCCGTCGAGTACGCCGATCGGTCCCCCGAGGGGACGCGGGCCGGCTTGGGAGCGGCCCGGCGCTCGGCCCGCAAAGTCAAGTTGACACTTCGGAGCGGCCGGGCGGGGACGCTCAACGACAGCCCCTCGCCCGTCGAGTACGCCGGTCGGTCCCCCGAGGGGACGCGGGCCGGCTTGGCCTGGCCACGAAGGGGCCACTGCGTGGCCGTCGCCCGGCGCTCGGCCCGCAAAGTCAAGTTGGCACTTCGGAGCGGCCGGGCGGGAGTGCTCATTCCAAGACCTCGATGATGTGATTCTGGTTGGTATAGATGCATAGGTCACCGGCGATCGTCAAGGACTGCTTGATGATTTCCTGTGGGGTCATTTCCGTATGCAACAGCAAGGCCCGGGCCGCTGCCTGCGCATAGGCTCCCCCGGAGCCGATCGAGATCAGCCCGAGTTCGGGTTCGAGCACATCGCCATTGCCGGTAATGATCAGTGAGGCCTCGCTGTCGGCCACCGCTAGCATCGCCTCCAGGCGACGCAGCACCCGATCGGTACGCCAGTCCTTGGTCAGCTCGATGGCAGCGCGCACCAGGTGGCCCTGGTGCTTGTCGAGCTTGGCTTCAAAGCGCTCGAACAGTGTGAACGCATCGGCGGTGGCGCCGGCGAAGCCTGCCAAAACCTTGTCATGGTGCAGTTTGCGAACCTTGCGCGCGCTGGCCTTGACGACAATATTGCCCAGGGTGACCTGCCCGTCGCCGCCGAGCGCGACGGTCGATCCGCGGCGGACGCTGACGATGGTTGTGCCGTGAAATTGTTCCATCATGCCGATGTGGGGACGAACCCCGCAGATTCAAACCGTCCTGACTTTCACGGTCGCGTAGGCGTCGATTCCGATGGCACTGAAAAACCGTGCAACCAGCCGGTTGGTGTCGACGAAGCGCACCACGCGGTGGTTGCGGTTGTGCGCCAGCACCCAGTTCAGCAGCTCGCCGCTGGCCATGAAGTCCACTCTGAGCAGTTTGAGGCACGACAGTTCGATCAGTTTCGCCTGGCCGATTTGTTCATCGAGCTTGAGCAGCATCGCATCGACATCGCCGACCATCTGGCCGGCCAGCTCCAGGCTCACCAGCTGCACCAGCCCCGGCTCGTCGGCGAGTTCGGATTCGACGAACGAAGTGCTCGCCTGGCCGATGATGGTTGTGATGTTCGACCGTGTGCCAACCGGCCCGCTGATGCGCACGTGGCAAGCACTCGGCTCCCAGGACGGCGGCGAGATCTCATAGGTCACGCAGTAATCGATCGCGACCTCGTCGAAGGCGGTGGCGCGGTTGACGAGCCTCAGCAACTGCAGGCGCAGTTGCCACAGGCGCTGATCGACCTGCGGCACGCCCACCGGGGTGGCGGCCGCCAGCAGGTTCATCAGGATTTCGCCGCCGATCCAGCGCATCTCGAGTTTGCGCGGGGCCCATTGCCGCGCCAGATCGAGGAACGGACCGATTGCGTCGTCATCGACTCGCTGCAGCGCCGTCCAATCAAACATCCAGGGCAGCGAAGCGATCTGCACCCGCGCGCGCAAGCCTTCGACAACACCCGCGTCGAGGTCCGCGACGCAGGTCCAGGTGACCTGATCGTTTGCCGGCGTTGTCGGCTGCCGGACTGCGGCGGCCGCCTCCGCAATCATCTTCGGCACAGAAAACCAGTGCGGTGCCGATTGCCCGAAGCGCTCGGCGAATTCAGAGGCCAGCGCTTCAAACTTGGCCTGCTGACCGCATCCGCGATAAAGATCGAAGACCACCATCCAGGTATCGCCGTGCTGCCGCCGAGATCCGCCTTTGCCGATGAGCGCGCGCAGGGACGCCTCGGCCGCGGCGCTGTCGCCGTTGGCGTATGAAATTACCGCTTCGTCGAGGTCGGGGTCGTGGCCGATCTCTGTCACCTCGACCGCTGACGGTGCACCGAGCCCCCGCGACAACGGCATGTCGAAACCCGAATTCGGGGGTTTCGAGTGCTCAGGCTGGCTGATCGGCCGGGCAACAGTCTGCAGAGGCACCGGCGCGGCGACTGCTGATGCCGGATCGTCGAACTGAGCCGAATCGATGATCGTATCGGCCATGCTGCGCTCGAGCACGCCCATCCCGGTGGGCTGCCGCACCGCCGGCAATTCCAGCGCCGCAGGCGGATTCGGTGGACGACGCGGTGCCAGCGGGGGCGAATGCGACGACATCTGCTGCTCGATCTCGTCGATCCGCTCCTTCATGTCGGGGTGAGCCGACAGTTCCGCTTCGTCGGAACGCGTTTGTGTATCGGCCATCCCGGATGAACTGCCCAACGCGGCCAGTTGTTCGGGTGTCAGGCCCTCGCGGCGCAGCTTGCGCAGCAGATCGAGTTCGCGCTTGCGGACGAAATCGTTGCGCCGCTTGCGCTCGATCATTGCCTTCAACTCGTTCTTGGCGAATTCGCTCTCGCGCGCTTCCTCGTCGTCGGGCGGGATCGATTCCCCGGCATCACCGCGCGGATTGACAACAAAGTTCACGACCTTGCGAAAAAAACTCCGGGTGTCTTTGCCGTCGCTCATGGAGTCGGATTGCCGATGCCGCGGTGGGCCGACGGCGCCGTCAGTCTCCGAACATCTTCTGTTTCAGTTCGCGCCGCTGCTGCGCTTCGAGCGAGAGGGTTGCGGTCGGCCGGGCGATCAGACGCCCGAGACCGATCGGTTCGCCGGTTTCGTCGCAAAAACCGTAATCGCCCGCCTCGATGCGCGAGAGCGATTGCGAGATCTTCTTCAGCAGCTTGCGTTCGCGGTCCCGGGTACGCAATTCGAGAGCGTGCTCTTCTTCGATCGTCGCACGGTCAGCCGGATCAGGAACGATCGACGTATCTTCGCGCAAGTGCTCGGTCGTTTCACCGGCATTCGACAGCAGATCGTCTTTCAGGGTCTGCAGACGAGCCCGGAAAAAATCGAGCTGCTTGTCGTTCATGTACTCGCTCTCGGGCATCGCGAGCAGTTCCGGCTCGCTCAGCTCGCGGCCGGCCTTGCTTTTCCATGCGTTGACCAACTTCGGATCGGCCTTTTGCGGGCTTTTCGTGATGTCGATCATCATCTGGTTCATTTGCCGCGTCGGTGGGCGCGGCGGCGCGAAGCGGTCGGCAAATCGCGATGTCGGTGGCGGGATCGGCGCGGCTGCGGGCGCCGGCATGCTCGCCGCCCGGCCCTTGGCGCCACGCGGCTTGGGTGCCGGTGTCGCCTCAACGGACGGTGTCGGGCGCTTGCCTGGGGCGACATCGACGGACCTGTCCGTCGGCGCTTTGGGTTCAGGCACTGGTTTCGCCATGGTCTTGCTCACGAGATCCTCCTCATTGCCGCGGGGCCATCAAATCGCTGCTCGCCTGTCGACACCGAGCCGAGGGCGGGCGGTTTGAAGCGCCGCGGATTGTAGCCATCTTTGGCGGACAGGTTTTTGTCAATGCAAACCCTTGCTCTGCTGCCATTGCCAAAGCCGATCAGACCTGGCATTGCTCCAGCCCCTGCAGAAAGACATCGCGCGGCAAATCGATGCCGATAAAAACCATCTTGCTGGTCTTCTTTTCGCCGGGCGCCCACTTCGGCCCGAGATCGCTGCCCATCAGCTGGTGCACGCCCTGGAAGATTACCTTGCGATCACTGCCCTTCAGGTTCAGTACGCCCTTGTAACGCAACATCTTCGGGCCATAGACCTGCACGATGGCACCGAGAAAATCCTCCAGCTTAGCCGGATTCAGTGCCTTGTCCGAGCGAAAGACGAAGGATTTGACGTCGTCGTCGTGCGCATGGTGGTGCGGATGGTCGCAGGCCTCACCGGGCGCATGATCGTGGTGCTCATGGCCGTGATCGTGGTGGTCGTGACCATGATCATGGTCGTCGACCTTCAGGAACTCAGGATCGATATCCAGCTTGGCGTTCAGATTGAATCCGCGCAGGTCGAACACATCGGCCAGCGGCACTTCGCCGAAATTCACCCGCTGGATCGGCGCGCGCGGGTTCATGTGCTTGACGCGGTGAATCAGCGAGTCGACCGTCGCGCCGTCGACCAGATCGGTCTTGCTGACGAAGATCTGGTCCGCAAAACCGACCTGCCGGCGGGCTTCCTGCCGGTCGTCGAGTTGCTGGTCCCCATGTTTTGCGTCGACCAGCGTCAGGATCGAGTCGAGCAGGTAACTCTCGGCGATCTCGTCGTCCATGAAAAAAGTTTGCGCCACCGGGCCTGGATCGGCCAGTCCAGTAGTTTCGATCACGACGCGGTCGAAATCGAGTTCTCCCTTGCGCTTCTTTTCGGCCAAGTCAGCCAGGGTGGTACGCAGATCCTCGCGGATCGAGCAGCACACACAGCCGTTGTTCAGCTGGATGATTTGCTCGCTGCTATCCCGAACCAGAATTTCGTTGTCGATGTTTTCATCGCCAAATTCGTTCTCGATGACGGCGATCTTCTGCCCGTGGGCCTCTGTCAGTACTCTTTTCAGCAAGGTGGTCTTGCCGCTGCCGAGAAAACCGGTCAGGATGGTGGCAGGGATGAGTGCCATAAAAAATCCTCTTGAATGATGAAAAGCCACGATGCCGGATGCACACCTGCACCAGACAAGTGCAGACCATCGGCGCGGCTAACCCCACAAGCTAGCACATCTGTCAAGCAAAGGTCCACCGGCATCGGTTAACCTTGCCGAAGATCCACTTTCGCCCCGCGCGATGTCCGACCCAAACCCTAGTCGATCCACCGGGGGCCGCTCGGCCGCCAAAACTGTCCATGGGGACAGTCGCAATCTGTTTCAGCGTCTGATCGAATTCATGTCGCCCGGCCCGGACTCACGGGACGAGTTGATGGAGACCCTGGCTGACGCCGAAAACCGGGAGTTGATCGCGCCCGAGTCGCGGATGATGCTCGAGGGGGTGCTGCGGATGGCCGACATGACCGCGGGCGACGTGATGGTTGCCTCACCCCACATGGACATGCTGGAGATCGGCGCCGACTACGACTCGCTGCTCTATACGGTGATCGATACCGCGCATTCGCGATTTCCGGTCTACGAGAACCAGCGCGACAACATCATCGGCATCCTGATGGCAAAGGATCTGCTGAAGCTGCAGCGCTCGCCCGAGCTGAACCTGCGCACGCTGCTGCGGCCGGCGGTTTTTGTGCCCGAATCGAAGGGCTTGAACGAATTGCTGCGCGATTTCCGCGCCAATCGCAGCCATCTGGCCATCGTGATCGATGAATTCGGCAGCACGGCCGGGCTGATCACGATCGAGGACGTGTTGGAGGAGATCGTCGGCGAAATCGAGGACGAGTTCGACGACAAGGACGGCGAGTCCGACATCTACACCTTGGCCGACGGCAGCCAGCGCGTGGCCGGCGACGCCGACATCTCGGCGGTGAACGAAGCCTTCGGCGTCGAATTGCCGACCGAGGATTTCGAGACCGTCGGCGGTCTGGTGGCACATGAGTTCGGTCGCGTGCCGCGCCGCGGCGAAACGGTCTCGCTGGGCGGCCTGATGTTCAACGTGATGCTGACGCGCGGCGGCGCGATCCGTTGGTTCCGCGTCACGCGTACGCCCGAAACCGGTGGCGCCAGCGACAGCGAAGCAGCCTGATGGGTCTCGTGCAGCGGCGACCGGCGCCCAGCTGGTGGCAGGAGCTGTTTTTCATCGCTGTGGTCGGCGCCTGTCACACACTGGCCTATGTCGACACCCAAGCCTGGTGGCTGCAACCGGCGGCGCTCGCTCTGCTGTTGTGGCGGGTGCGCCTGGCAACACCGAGGCGCGCCGCGGCACTCGGGCTGGCGTTCGGCACCGCCTGGTTGTGCGCCGGCACTTGGTGGCTTTTCATCAGCCTGCACCGCTATGGCGGCCTGCCGGCCTGGATGGCGGTGGCGGCCATCCTCGCGCTGAATTCGCTGCTGTCGCTGTATATGGCCGCTGCCATGGCCGCTTTCGTACGCTGGCAGAGCCGGCGCCCGGCCATCGATGCGGTCTTGTTCGCAGCCGTTTTTCTGCTCGCCGAACTGGCGCGCGGCGTGATCTTCACCGGGTTCACCTGGGTTGCGGCAGGTTATGCCCATGTCGACAGCCCACTGGCGAGGCTGGCGCCCTTCGTCGGCGCCTATGGCATCGGGGCGGCAGCGGCGGGGTTGACTGCGTGGGCAACCCTCGGCGCCCTCACGGACGGACCGCATCGCTGGCGGCCGGCGCTGATCACCGGCGTGGTCATGCTGCTGCTGTGGCTGAGTCCGACGCTGGATTTCAGCCGGCCGACCGGCACGCTCAATGTGGTGCTGCTGCAAGGCAATGTGCCGCAGGACGAAAAGTTCGACCCTTCCAACATGGGTGCGGCCATCGATTGGCATGTGCGGGAACTGCTGGCGGCACGCGGCGCCGACACCGATCTGGTGATTGCTCCTGAAACCGCGCTGGTGTTGTTGCCGTCCGAGATGCCGCCGGGCTTCTGGGACTCGCTGCAGCAGGCCTTTTCGCAGGGGCGAACACACGCGCTGACCGGCGTTCCGATGGGCGATGAACGCAGCGGTTACACCAATTCGGCAGTCGGCCTGGTACCCGGCCATCGGCTCGGTGAGCCGGTCTACCGCTATGACAAGCACCACCTGGTGCCGTTCGGCGAATTTGTCCCGCCGGGGTTTCGCTGGTTCACCCGCATGATGAACATCCCGCTCGGCGATTTCAACCGCGGTCCGCTGCAGGCGCCTTCGCTGCCGGTGGCAGGCGAGCGCGTCGCGCCGAACATCTGCTACGAGGATCTGTTCGGCGAAGAACTGGCCGCGCGATTCACCGACCCGGCCCGAGCTCCGACAATTCTGGCCAACATCAGCAACATCGGCTGGTTCGGCGACACCATTGCGGTCGAACAGCACCTGCAGATCTCGCGCATGCGCTCGCTCGAATTGCAACGGCCGATGTTGCGCGCCACCAATACCGGCGCCACGGTTGCAATCGATCACCGCGGACGGGTCGTACGGGCCGCAGCGCCCTATCGGAAGGTGGTGCTGAAAACAACGGTCCAAGGCCGTGACGGCCTGACCCCATTTGCCTGGTGGGCCGGTCACCTGGGACTGTGGCCACTGGGCTTGTGGGCGGCTGCCGTTGTGGCGTGGGCGATCCGGCGCGCCCGAGTGTCGGTTGCGGTGGCACCAGCGCCGGCGCCTGCACCCTAGAATCACCTTCCGGTGCCGCACCGGGCAATGAGACAGACCAGCGCGGCGTATCGCGCTGGGCCGAGGCGCCCGACGCCGCATTTCCCGCCGACATCGATCCTGACGCCAAGCCGATGCTGAGTTTCCAGCAAATCATTCTGCGCCTTCAAGACTATTGGGCCCGCCAAGGCTGCGCCTTGCTGCAGCCCTACGACATGGAAGTCGGTGCCGGCACCAGCCACACCGCCACATTTCTGCGCGCCATCGGCCCGGAGCCCTGGAAGGCGGCCTATGTGCAGCCGAGCCGGCGACCGAAGGATGGTCGCTATGGCGAGAACCCGAACCGGCTTCAGCACTACTACCAGTACCAGGTGGTGTTGAAGCCGGCACCGGCCGACATCCTGGATCTGTACCTTGGTTCGCTGGAGGCGCTCGGCTTCGATCTGCAGGCCAACGACGTGCGCTTCGTCGAGGACGACTGGGAAAATCCAACCCTGGGTTGCTGGGGACTGGGCTGGGAAGTCTGGCTGAACGGCATGGAGGTGACGCAATTCACCTATTTCCAGCAGGTCGGCGGCATCGACTGCAAGCCGATCACCGGCGAGATCACCTACGGCCTCGAACGGCTGGCGATGTATCTGCAGGGTGTCGACAACGTCTACAACCTGATTTGGACCGATGGCGCGCCATCGCCGGGGCGCTCCCAGGATGGCGCGCTTCCATCGGGGGGCGGGCTGCCCGGAGGCAGCCTTGGGGGTCGGTTGACCTACGGCGATGTCTACAAGCAGAACGAAGTCGAACAATCCACCTACAACTTCGAGCACAGCGACGTCGAGTTCCTGCTGACCGCCTTCGCCGCACATGAGCGGCAGTCGGCGCACCTGATGGCGCAGCAACTGGCACTGCCGGCCTATGAGCAGATGCTGAAAGCCGGCCACAGTTTCAACCTGCTCGACGCCCGTGGCGCGATCAGCGTGACCGAGCGCGCCACCTACATCGGCCGGATTCGCACGCTGGCCCGCGCGGTGGCGCAGAGTTATCTCGACAGCCGAGCCCGCCTCGGCTTCCCGATGGCACCCAAAGCGTGGGCCGACGAGGTCACGGCACGCATCGAGCAGCAGGCGCAGAAGAAGGCTGCCTGAGCGACTCCCATGACAACCAAGAATCTTCTCATTGAACTGTTGGTCGAAGAATTGCCGCCGAAGGCCTTGAAGATGCTCGGCACCGCGTTTGCCAATCTGCTGACCGACAGCCTGAAAGCGCAGGGCCTGACCACCGCGATCAGCGAGGTCAAATCCTTCGCCACGCCCCGCCGCCTGGCTGTGCATTGCAGCGGTGTGCTTGCGGTGGCCGAAGACCGCACCGTGGCACTCAAATTGATGCCGCTGTCGATCGGGCTCGATGCAGCCGGCAAACCGACGCAGGCGCTGTTGAAGCGGCTGGCGGCGCTCGGCGCCGCCGAATCGGTGGTGCCGGCCTTGCGTCGCCAACTCGACGGCAAGGCCGAGTCGCTCTATTTCGACAACCGGGTGAGCGGCGTGCTGCTTGCCGATGGCCTGCAAAAGGCGCTCGACGAAGCCATTGCCAAGCTGCCGGTGCCGAAAATCATGCAATACCAGCTGGACGACGGCTGGACCAGTGTCGACTTCGTCCGTCCGGTGCATGGTCTGGTGGCGCTGCACGGCGAGCAGGTGGTGGCGGTGTCGGCCCTCGGCCTGCAAGCCGGCCGCAACACCCACGGCCATCGGTTCGAGGCGATGATGGATCCGGTGGTGTTGCAACACGCCGACTACTACGCCGAGCAGCTCGCCGACCAGGGCGCGGTAATTGCCAGCTTCGAGACGCGGCGAGCAGACATCGAACAAGAGCTGCTGGCCGAAGCGAAGCTGCTTGGTCTGACGCCAATCGACGATCCGGCGCTGCTCGACGAAGTGACCGCGCTGGTCGAGCGCCCCAATGTGCTGCGCTGCCAATTCGAAGCCGAATACCTGGCGGTACCTCCCGAATGCCTGATTCTGACGATGAAGGCAAACCAGAAATACTTCCCGCTGCTCGATGTCGACGGTCAGCTGACAAACCATTTTCTGGTTGTCAGCAACATCACGCCAACCGATGCAAGCCGGATCATCGAAGGCAATGAACGCGTCGTCAGGCCGCGTCTGGCAGATGCGCGATTCTTCTTCGACCAGGATCGCAAGAAGACGTTGGCCGATCGCGTGGCGGGTCTCGACAAGGTCGTCTACCACGGCAAGCTGGGCAGTCAGGGCGAGCGGGTGCATCGGGTCAGGGCCATCGCCAGGGAGATCGGCCGGCAGCTTGGCGGCGCAACGCTCGAACAGCAGGCCGACGAGGCGGCACGGCTTGCCAAGGCTGATCTGTTGACCGACATGGTCGGCGAATTTCCCGAGTTGCAAGGGATCATGGGGGGCTACTACGCGCGCCACGATGGCCTCACCGAAGACATCGCCTTCGCGATCGAAGACCATTACAAGCCTCGCTTCGCTGGCGACGTCCTGCCGCGCAACCGGGTCGGTCTGGTAGTTGCGCTGGCCGACAAAATCGAGACCCTGGTCGGCCTTTTCGGAATCGGGCAGTTGCCGACCGGCGACAAGGATCCGTTTGCCTTGCGCCGCCATGCGCTGGGCGTGATACGAATGCTGGTTGAGCACGATCTGCCACTGAGTCTTCACGAACTGATCCAGATCGGCGAACGCACGCTACCAGACAACACGGCGGTACTCGATCAATTGCTGACCTTTTTCTACGATCGATTCGCCGGTTCGCTGCGCGATCAGGGCTTCAGCTCCCAGGAGATCGAGGCCGTGCTGGCACTGCGCCCGCCACGACTAGCCGAAGTGCCGCGCCGCTTGGCTGCAGTGCGTGCGTTTGCGGCCTTGCCCGAAGCGCCCGCACTCGCCGCGGCCAACAAGCGGGTCGGCAATATTCTGAAAAAGGCCGAACTCAGCGGCCAGCAACCGGTGCTCGACCGCGCCTTGTTGGTCGAGCCGGCTGAGATCGCGCTGGCCAATGCGCTTGCCGATGTCGAGCCGGCCGCGGTGGCGGCTTTTGAAGCAGGCGATCACACCGCGTCATTGCGCGCGCTGGCAGCGTTGAAGCAACCGGTCGACGCTTTCTTCGAGAAGGTCATGGTCAACGCCGCGGATCCGGCGCAACGCGCCAATCGGCTCGGCCTGCTGGTCAAGCTGCACGCGGCGATGAACCGGACTGCCGATCTGTCGAAACTGGCTGCCTGATCGCTTGATGCTGCACGCCTTGGTGTCTTGTCCGAGCCCATGAAACTCATCATCTTCGACCGCGACGGCACACTCAATCACGACCGCGACGACTACGTCACGACGGTCGAGGAATGGGTGCCGATCCCCGGCGCGCTGGAGGCCGTTGCCGCGCTGACGCAGGCGGGCTGGCATGCAGTGGTGGCCACCAATCAATCCGGCCTCGGACGCGGCCTGTTCGACATGGCCACACTGAATGCGATGCACATCAAGTTGAACCAAAAGCTGGCCGAGGTCGGCGGCCGGATCGATGCGGTATTTTTCTGCCCGCACGTGCCAAGCGACGAATGTGCGTGCCGCAAGCCGATGCCCGGGCTGATGCAGCAGATCGGCGAGCGCTATTCGGTCGATCTGAAGGCCGTGCCGGCGGTGGGCGACAGCCTGCGCGATCTTCAGGCAGCCGAGGCTGCCGGCTGCGAGCCGCACCTGGTGCGCACCGGCAAGGCCGAGACGCTCGATGACGATCAATTGTCGGCCATCCTGGCCAAGGTGCCCGGCACGACGGTGCACGAGGATCTGTCGGCTTTTGCCGAATTCGTGATTCGTCGCGACCAGACGGCTCGCGGCAAGCCCGAGTCCCGCGACTTTGTTTCCGGCGGCATCGAATGATGCCGCTGGCGCGCCTGCGATCGGCCTTGTTCGTACTTTTTCTTGCCGCCACGGTGATCCCGTGGGCAATTTTGTCGATCCTGGCCTCGATCTTCATGCGCGGTAGCCGGCTGTTCTGGTTGACCACCTTCTGGCTGCGCATCGCGATCTGGGGCGCCAAGGTCTCCACCGCGCCGACCGATGGCCGGCATTGAATGATCGCTTGTCCGATAGCGCCGGTAGCGTGCACGCCCACGGGACAACACCGCCCGACATGCATCCGGGCCCGATCACCAGCCTGGCGTCGAACCAAACAGATCGCTCCCCTCAGCTCAACCCCGGCGTCGAACTCGTCCTTCACGACGGGCATCAGTGACCTGAAACGGGTCCGGTGTGGAAACGATCGCTGGAACCCGAGCGAAATTTGACAC
>JBBRID010000080.1:0-11520 GCA_038221635.1 Burkholderiales bacterium | reverse complement strand
CAGCCTGGGTTGTCTTTGGTGCCCGAATCTCGGCCGCTGCGCGAACGGGCTGGGACGCCTCGACGGGCGCCGCGCCTGCTAACGCCACGCCGGGCCGGGCCGGCTCGACTGCCCGCACGCGCACCGCAGGCGGTGTGGTGGGTCGCGAAGCGATTGCTTCGACACGGGGCAATCCGCCGAGCAGCGCACCGTGCAGCAACAAGGCCGGCAGTGCCGCAACCGACAAGACGCGCACGGACAAGCGTCGACCAGCGTGGCGGGCTAGCAGTGGCGAATGGGGTGGAGTCGGCGACTTGTCTGGGAGCATCGACAATGAGGGCAGGATGCTGGCGCGGGGCCGACGAAGGCCTGGCAGCGAAAGCGCCTTCAAGGAAACGCTCCGCCCATGAAAATTGCAACTTACAAGGATGGATCTCGCGACGGCCAACTGGTGGTCGTCTCGCGTGATCTCACGATGGCCCATTATGCGGCCGGTGTCGCAGGACGCCTGCAGCAGGTGCTTGACGATTGGAACTTCCTGTCGCCTCAGCTTCAGGAAATCTCTCAGACACTGAACCATGGCAAGGCGAGGCACGCGTTCGCTTTCGACCCCCGGTCATGCATGGCACCATTGCCACGGGCCTTCCATTTCGCATCGGCAAACCCCGGCGGATCGCAATCAGCCAGCGGGTCAACCGCGGTGCGCGTCAGGCGCAGCGACGCGCTGCTGGGGGCCTGCGAACCGTTGCCCGTGCAGCCACCGCCAACCAATTCCACTGACTCTGCCGACGAAGGCAGCGAGCCCCGGTGGAGCGTCGGTGCCGAGCTCGCCGTGATCATCGGCGACCTTGCAGCCGGCGCAGCCGCTGAAGACTCGCTCGCGGCCATCCGACTGGTCACGGCCTGTGCGATCTGGCAGCCACTGGCAGACGAACCGGACGACACCAATACCAGCATCGCCAGCTTCTGCCCGGTGGCGGTGACCACCGACGAGCTCGGAGCCGCCTGGCACGATGCTTTGCACGAACTCCGCCTGCAGATGCTGATCAATGGCCAGCGCGTGCCGGCTGACGAAGCGCGGCGGCTCACCACTCGCGACATCGGCCACGGCTTGGCCAGCTGTGCAGCGCTGCTCGGCTTGCGTGCCGGCAGCATCTTCGGCACCGGCTTCCAGGCCAGCGCTACCGTGTCCGCCACAGGTGGCGACTCACTGCGACTTGGCGCCGATGGGCCCGAAGGCGAGAGCCTGTTCGGGGCGATTTCGGCGCATCTCGAGTCGCGGCGCTGAGGATTGCCGGTGAACGAACTGCCGCGCAGCTTCAAGATCATCACCGTCTGGCTATTGCTGGGGCTGACGCTGTTCCTCGGTATCCAGTGGTGGCAACGCCAACAGTCCGAGACCAGATTCCAGGCCAACGGCTCGACGATCGAGATCCAGCGCGGTCCGGACGGTCACTATCACTGGCCAGGCCAGATCAACGGGCGGTCGGTTGATTTCCTGATCGATACCGGCGCCACCGGAACCGCAATTTCGGCCGCGCTGGCCGAAGAACTCAAGTTGTCTAGCCTGGGCACCGTACGGTCGGTGACTGCTGGTGGAGTGGTGGTCGGCAACGTGGTCGCCGCAGACGTGCAACTGCAAGGCGGTGTCACCGCGCAGCGCCTGCGGGTGATTGCGTTGCCCGGCCTGGGCGATCGACCGCTGCTTGGCATGGATGTCCTCGGTCGACTGGACTGGCGCCAGGAACAAGGCGTGCTGAAGATCGATTCACGCAGCAGCGGCCGCGTCGACTGACCATCGGCCAGGGTTGGTCACGGCCCGAACCTTGGACAAGCCTGCAAGGCGATGCACAATGGCCCGAGCCAGATCGCGAGCCAGATTGCAAGAGCGACACCTGATGGAGACTGATCGATGAGCGATACAAGCGGATTCACTGTTCCCGGTTTCGAATTTCTGCAGGGCCTTGTCAAGAATGCCGGCTCCGCATTGCCTGGGGTCGGCCAATGGGTGGCTCCGACACTCGACCCCCAGGAGATCGAGAAACGCATCGATGAACTGCGCACCGTGCAGTTCTGGCTCGAACAGAACGCCAAGATGCTCAGCGCGACGATTCAGGCCCTCGAGGTGCAACGGATGACCTTGTCGACGCTGAAGACGATGAACGTTCAGATGGCCGATTTGCGCGACTCCTTGCAGATCAAACCAGCCGAGCAACATGAGCCCAAGCCGGCTCCGGCGCCAGCCAGGGAAGCCAGTTCGACAAGCAGTGCGCCCGCGCAGGCAGGCGAGGCGTCGCCCAACCCAGCCGACCCCGCTGCGCCTGCCGTCGACCCGATGCAGTGGTGGGGAGCCTTGACCAAGCAGTTCGCCGAGTTGGCCAGCAACGCCATTGCGCAAGGCGCAAATGGCGGACTGGCATCGGCGATGGGAAAGGCCAGCATCGACGGCGTCAAGGACAAGGAAAAACCCGCGGTCGCTTCTGCGAAGAAGGCGGCGCGCAAGTCGACAACCAAGTCGAAGCGCGGCACGTCGGGTTCCAAGAAGGTGAAGGATCACTGAGCGCGCTCGACCGGAGCACGGCAGGCGCGCCAGTCGAATGACCCGATTCGTCCACGCCCATTCCGGCCATGCCGATTGGCGGATTGCGCTCGATCTCGCGACGACCGACATCGCGGCCCAGGCGCGCGATGCGGGGATCGAGCCGACGCTGGGCTGGGTCTACCTGAGCGACCTTTATGCCGACGCAGCGGAGCAGCTGCTGGCAGAACTCACTCGGCGCTGGCCGGGCGTGGCCTGGGTCGGCGCGGTGGGCGTGGGCATTGCGGCCAGCGGCATCGAATATTTCGACCAGCCCGCTCTGGTGCTGATGCTGGCCGATCTGCCAACCGGGCAATTCAGGGTCTTCTCGGGTGCCAACCCCTTGACCGCTCGGGCAACCGCTGATTTCGAAGCAGCAACCGCATTGGTTCATACCGACCCGGCCGCTGCCGATCTCGGCGAACTGATCGTTGAAATGGCCGATCGCACAGCGACCGGCTATCTGTTCGGCGGGCTGGCAAGCTCACGCGGCCGCAGCCTGCACATCGCCAATGGCGTGTGGCAGGGCGGCATCTCGGGCGTTGCCTTCAGCCACGACGTGGCCTTGCTGTCGCGGGTGACCCAGGGATGCCAGCCGGTCGGGCCCGTTCGGCGCATTTCGGCCTGTGAGCACAACCTCGTGGTCACCCTCGATGGCGAGCCGGCGCTCGACTGCCTGCTGGCCGATCTGCGCTTGCAAGGTCGTGAGGCTCGCGAAATTTTTCCGCAATTGCGCGAGACCCTGGTCGGTTTGAGCGATCGCAGCGACGACGCGCTATCGCGACCTGGGCAGTTCGGCACCGATACGCGGGTGCGCCACCTGATCGGCATCGATCCTGGCAGGCGGGCGATCGCGATCGGCGATGTGCCGCCACTCGACATGCAACTGGCCTTCTGCCGGCGCGACACCGAAGCGGCACGCCGCGATCTGGTGCGCATCTGCAGCGAGATCCGCGAAGAACTCGAGCCCGATGATCTGGCGAGCGGTCCGGCAGCGACCGCGCGCACCATCGCGGGGGCGATCTACGTCAGCTGTTCAGGGCGCGGCGGGCCGCACTTCGGCGCGCCGTCGGCCGAGCTGGCGATCGTCCGCCACGCCCTGGGCGACGTGCCGCTGGTCGGATTCTTTGCCGCTGGCGAGATCGCCCGCCACCATCTCTATGGCTACACCGGCGTGCTGACGGTCTTCACCAATTGATCCACACGGCGTCACCATCGGGCGGCTCCCAAGCCGGTCACCCACCAACTGTGCCAAGATTTCGCCCCTGAACGCTTCGCACCGCCTCCCCGCTTGAATACCACCAGCCTCCACCCACCGTCGCGTCTGGCGCTGTATCTGAACCTGATCCGATGGGACCGGCCAGCTGGCAGCTACCTGCTGTTGTGGCCCAGCCTGTCGGCCTTGTGGCTGGCCGCCGAAGGTTTTCCGGGCTGGAAGCTGCTCGCCATCTTCGTTGCCGGAACCTTCTTGATGCGCAGCGCCGGTTGTGCCGTCAACGACGTGGCCGATCGCGAATTCGACCGTCACGTCAAACGCACGGCGGCGCGTCCCGTCACCAGCGGCCGACTCGGCGTGCGCGAGGCGCTGCTGGTCGGTGCGGGGTTGGCGCTTGCCGCGTTCGGACTGGTCCTGCTGACCAACCTGGCCACCGTCGTCTGGAGCATCGCCGCGCTGCTGATCAGCATCGCCTACCCGTATGCCAAACGCATCGTGTCGATGCCTCAGGCGGTGCTCGGCGTGGCCTTCAGCTTCGGCATTCCGATGGCGTTCGCTGCGGTGCGCGGCGGCAGTGACTGGATCTGGTCGTCAGTGCCAGGTGCGGTCCCGGCGGTTGCCGGCTGGCTGCTGCTCGGCAACCTGTTCTGGGTGCTGGCCTACGACACCGAATATGCAATGGTCGATCGCGACGACGACCTGAAGATCGGCATCAAGACCTCGGCGATCACGCTGGGGCGCTTCGATGTCGCCGCGGTGATGGGCTTCTATGCCTGCTTTCTGATCAGCTGGGCGCTGATTGGCAGCCACCTCGGCCTGGACTGGCCGTTTTTCGCCGGCCTGCTGTGTGCCGCCGCGATTGCCGGCTGGCATTTCAGCCTGATCAAGGATCGCTCGCGCGAAGGCTGTTTCAAGGCCTTCAGGCTCAATCATTGGCTGGGATTTACCGTTTTCGCCGGCATCGCCGCGGCGCCGTTGGCCAGCTGACCCGGCGGCGAATCAGGCGCCGAATTCGTCGCCCATTTCGGCGGCACGGCGGCGCGCTGCGGCCAGCGCCTTGCCGAAAGCAGCCTTGACCCCGGCGCTCTCGAGCACCTCGATGGCTGCATGCGTCGTGCCGCCTTTGGATGTCACCCGCTCACGCAACAATGCCGGCGGATCGCTCGATGCCGCGGCCAGCGCGGTGGCGCCGGCAAAGGTCGAGAGGGCCAGTTCACGGCCCTGTTCAGCGCTCAAGCCCATCGACACGGCGGAATCGATCATGGCCTCGATCACGTAGAAGACATAGGCCGGGCCCGAGCCGGAGATCGCCGTGACGGCGTCGAGATCGGCTTCGCGCTCGACCCACAGACTGCGCCCGGTCGGCGCCAGCACAGCCTGCACCGCGGCGCGCTCGTCCGGGGTCACCGCCTCGCGGGCAAACAGGCCGGCAATGCCTTGCCCGATCAGCGCCGGCGTATTCGGCATCGCGCGGACAACCCGCTCGGTGCCGGTAGCCCGGGCGATCGCATTGCTGCGGATCCCGGCCATCACACTGAGCTGCAGAGCGCCGGCAACGTAAGCGGCGCAGGGTCGAGCCGCCGCGCTGAACATCTGCGGCTTGACGGCCCACAGCACCAGGTCGGCGCCGGCCAATTGCGGGCCCGCTTCAGCCAGCGCCAGCACACCGAAATCCGCGTCCAATCCGGCACGCTGGGTGTCTCCAGGGTCGACGACGACGATGCTCGAGGCCGGGCGGCCACTGTTGATCAGCCCGCCGATGATGGCGCGGGCCATGTTGCCGCCGCCGATGAAGACCAGATTGTTCATGACCGCAGTGTAGAAGCGCCTGCCGGCGCCGGGCGGGCGCCGAAAACGGCGGTTCCGATCCGCACGGTGGTCGCTCCTTCGGCGATGGCGGCGTCGAGGTCGTCGCTCATACCCATCGACAAGATATCGAAATCCGCGCCCAGGCTCGGGCATGCTTCGCGAACGCTGAGCAGCAACGCCCGCAAAGCCCGGTGCGCCTCGCGCTGAGCCTGGAAGCCGTCGACCGGTGCCGGAATCGACATCAAGCCGCGCAGGCGCAGCCGCGGCAACGCCGCGACGGCTTCGGCAACCTCGACCACCTCGGCTGGTAGCAGGCCGCTCTTGCTGTCTTCGCCGCTGATATTCACCTGCAGACACACTTGCAGCGGTGGCAAACCGGGCGGCCGCTGTTCATTGAGGCGCTGGGCAATTTTCAGGCGATCGACCGAATCGACCCAGTCGAAGGCTTCGGCAACCGCGCGAGTCTTGTTGCCCTGCAGCGGACCGATCAGGTGCCATTCGACCTGTTCACGCAGATCCGCCAGTTCGGTGATCTTGGCCAGGCCTTCCTGCACGTAGTTCTCACCGAAGCATCGTTCGCCGGCCGCGAAGGCCTGGCGCAAATCGTCGGCGCTGCGCGTCTTGCCGACACACATCAGTTGGACGTCGTCGACCGGTCGGCCTGCGCGCTTACAGGCCGCAGCGATCCGAAGGCGCACGTGTTGTATGTTGTCCGGGATCATCGCCATAATGCGGCGAGAGTATCCTGCTTCGACGAGGCCCATCGGTAGCGCCCGCCATCACTCACCCAAGATTCGCCCATGGACATCACCCAACTGCTGGCGTTTTCGGTCAAGAACAAGGCGTCGGACCTGCATCTTTCCGCCGGCCTGCCGCCGATGATCCGGGTGCACGGCGACGTGCGTCGCATCAATGTCGACCCGTTGGAGCACAAGGACGTGCACGCCATGGTCTACGACATCATGAACGACACCCACCGCAAGGTCTACGAAGAATCGCTGGAATGCGATTTTTCGTTCGAGATCCAGGGGCTGGCTCGTTTTCGCGTCAATGCATTCAACCACAATCGCGGCGCCGGCGCGGTGTTCCGGACGATTCCCAGCAAGATCCTGACGCTCGAGCAGCTCAACACGCCCAAGATTTTTGCCGAACTTTCTCTGAAACCGCGTGGGCTTGTGCTGGTGACCGGGCCCACCGGGTCGGGTAAATCGACGACGTTGGCTGCGATGGTCAACCACCTGAACGAGGCCGAATACGGGCACATTCTGACCGTCGAGGATCCGATCGAATTCGTCCACGAAAGCAAGAAGTGCCTGATCAACCAGCGAGAGGTCGGACCGCATACGCTGAGTTTCAACAATGCCCTGAGATCTGCGCTGCGCGAAGATCCGGACGCGATCCTGGTCGGCGAATTGCGTGATCTCGAGACCATCCGGCTTGCGTTGACTGCCGCCGAAACCGGCCACCTGGTTTTCGGCACCTTGCACACCAGTTCGGCCGCCAAGACGATCGACCGCGTGGTCGACGTTTTCCCCGCGGCCGAAAAAGAGATGGTGCGTGCGATGTTGTCGGAGTCGCTGGTGGCGGTGATCTCACAAACGCTGTGCAAGCTGCGCGACGGCACCGGCCGTATCGCGGCGCACGAAATCATGCTTGGTACGCCAGCCATCCGCAATCTGATCCGTGAGGCCAAGATCGCGCAGATGTATTCGTCGATCCAGACCGGCAACAGCATGGGCATGCAGACGCTCGACCAGAACCTGACCGAATTGGTGCGCAAGGGCAGCATTTCACCCGCAGAGGCACGCTCGAAAGCCAAACTGCCCGAGAATTTCCCCGGTTGATCCGGCAATCGGCCGACGATGCGGCGCGCTAGGATGCAAGAACAAGCCGGTCAGTTCGTGTTTTTCGAGACGTGGCAAACCGATTCAGAAGGACAAGCAGATGGAACGTGACCAGGCATCGAAATTCGTCAACGACCTGTTGCGCCTGATGATCAGCCGCAATGGCTCCGATCTGTTTCTCACGGCCGATTTTCCGCCCGCGATCAAGGTTGACGGCAAGGTGACCAAGGTGTCACCACAGCCGCTGACCGGCCAGCACACGCTGGCCCTGGCACGTGCGGTCATGAACGACAAGCAGGCCGCCGAGTTCGAGCGAACCAAGGAATGCAATTTCGCGATCTCGCCGCAAGGCATCGGCCGCTTCCGTTGCAATGCCTTTGTCCAGCAGAGCCACGTCGGACTCGTGTTGCGGGCAATTCCGCAGACGCTGCCGACGATCGACACACTGAAATTGCCGGAGATCCTGAAGGAGGTTGCGATGACCAAGCGCGGGCTGGTCATCTTCGTGGGCGCCACCGGCTCGGGCAAGAGCACGTCGCTGGCGGCGATGGTCAATCACCGCAACGAAAATTCGTACGGCCACATCATCACGCTGGAAGATCCGGTGGAGTTTGTTCACCCGCACAAGAACTGCATCATCACACAGCGCGAAGTCGGCATCGATACCGACGGCTGGGAACCGGCGCTTAAAAATTCGTTGCGCCAGGCACCCGATGTGATCCTGATGGGCGAGATCCGCGACCGCGAATCGATGGACCACGCGGTGGCCTTTGCCGAAACCGGCCACCTGTGCATGGCGACGATGCACGCCAACAGCGCCAACCAGGCGCTCGACCGCATCATCAACTTTTTCCCGGAAGAGCGGCGCGCACAGCTGCTGATGGATTTGTCGCTGAATCTGAAGGGTCTGATCTCGCAACGTCTGCTGCCGCTGCAAGAAAGCAAGGGTCGGGTTGCCGCGGTCGAGGTGATGCTCAATTCGCCGCTGATCTCCGACCTGATCTTCAAGGGCGATGTCACCGAAATCAAGGAAATCATGAAGCGCTCGCGTGAGTTGGGCATGCAGACTTTCGATCAGAGCCTGTTCGAGCTGTACGAGGCCAATCAGGTCACGATCGAGGACGCGCTGCGCAATGCCGATTCGCTGAATGATCTGCGCCTGAACATCAAGCTCAACAGCAAACGAGCGAAGAGCTCCGACCTCTCGGCAGGCACCGAGCACATGGCGATCGTCTGAGCGGATGAGCAGCAGTAGCAGAACCTACCCATCCATCCCGCCACGGCGGGTTGCCTTCATCGGTCTGGGTGTGATGGGCTATCCGATGGCCGGCCATCTCGCCAACGCCGGCCATCAGGTCTGCGTCTACAACCGCAACCCGGCGCGCGCAGAAAAGTGGCTCGAGGAATTCAAGGGACGCAGCGCCACCACCCCGCGCGCCGCGGCCGAGAATGCCGAGATGGTTTTCTGCTGTGTCGGCAACGACGCCGATCTGCGCTCGGTCACCTTGGGTGAGAACGGTGCGTTTGCCACGATGTCAAAGGGATCGATCTTCGTCGACCACACGACGGCGTCGGCGGCAGTGGCGCGCGAGCTTGGCGCCGCGGCAGCGCAGCGCGGATTTGCCTTTATCGACGCGCCGGTATCGGGCGGCAATCTCGGGGCGATCAACGGCACATTGACGGTGATGTGCGGCGGTGACGCTGATGCGTTTGCCCACATGCAGCCGGTGGCGATGGCCTTTGCCAAGGCGGTGACCCTGCTTGGTGACAGCGGCGCTGGCCAATTGGCCAAGATGGTCAATCAGATTGCAGTGGCCGGCCTGGTTCAGGCGCTGTCCGAGGCCATTGCTTTTGGCCAGAAGGCCGGGCTGGACATGAACGCGGTGCTCGAGGTGATCGGCAAGGGCGCGGCGCAGAGCTGGCAGATGGACAACCGCGGACCGACCATGATCGACAACCGCTTCGACTTCGGTTTCGCCGTCGACCTGATGCGCAAGGACCTTGGTCTGGTGCTGGAAGAGGCCAAGAACAACGGCGCTCGTTTGCCGGTGACGGCTCTCGTCGACCAGTTCTATGCCGATATCCAGGCCAACGGCGGCCGCCGCTGGGATACCTCGAGCCTGATCACTCGCTTGAAACAGGACCACCCCCGGAGCGGCTGACGCCGCACCCCCTCAAAGGGAGCAACACCAGCGGAGCCGGATCCGCGGTGTTTGCTGGATCGGCTAGACCGCGCGCTCGGCGGCGGCCGCGAACGGCAAAGGGAAAAGCGTCACGGGACCGGCAGAGTCGGCGGGGTGCGCACTCTGGGGACGGGTCACTTCTTCTGCTTTGGCACGATGTCGGCGAGTTCGGCTTCGGTCACTATGTCGAACACGCGAATCACCTTGTGCACGCCACTGACCTGACTCGCGACGTCGGCTGCCCGCGCGGCCTCGCGTTCGGTGACGATGCCCATCAGGTAGACGACACGCCGCTCGGTCACGACCTTGATCGCGGTGGCCATCAGGTCTTTCGCATCGACCAGGAAGGTCTTGACCTTGCCCGACAGCAAGGTATCGGCGGAGCGGCTGCCAAACGAGCTCGATGCCATCACGCCAACCTCGTTGACGATCGTGCGGACATTTTCGACCCGCTGCACCGCCTGCGCGGCGAGCGCCTTGTCAGCCTCGGTAGGAACTTCTCCGGTCAACAGCACGACCCGGTTGTAGCTGGTGATATTGACATGTGCGCGCTCGCCAAATGTTTCGCTGAGCCGCCTGACGCCTTTCAGCTCGATCGCCTCGTCTTCGAGCTGCGCTCCCGAGGTGCGCCGGTCTGTATACAGCAAGGTGCCACCGACCATCGCGCCGCCGACCAGCAAAGCACATCCTGACAGGCCGGCAAGCACCGAAGTGCCCAATGCGGCGGTCAGCAGCGCGCGACGCGGCCGCATAGGAGATTCAAAACTCATGGGTTGTCCTGTTCGCCGAGCAATTGCAGATCGACCGCATCGCAGAGGCAGTGCAAGGTCAGGAGGTGAACCTCCTGGATGCGAGCGGTGCGGTCGTGTGGAACACAGATGTGAACGTCGGTATCGGTCAGCAGCGCATTCATCTTGCCGCCCTTGTGGCCTGTCAATGCAACCACCGTCATGTCCTTGGCCTGGGCGGCCTCGACTGCGGCCAGCACGTTGGCCGAATTGCCGCTGGTGCTCAACGCCAGCAACACATCCCCAGGCTGACCGAGCGCCTGCACCTGCTTGCTGAAAACAACATCGAAGTTGTAGTCGTTGCCGATGGCCGTGAGGATCGAGGTGTCGGTGGTCAACGCAATCGCGGCAAGACCGGGCCGTTCGCGCTCGAATCGACCAACGAACTCGGCCGCAAAATGTTGCGCATCGGCGGCCGATCCGCCATTGCCACAGGCCAGCACCTTGCCACCGGCGGTGATGCACCCGACGATGGCGTTGACCGCGTCTGCAATCGGCTTGGCCAGTACCTCGGCCGCTGCATATTTGAGATCGGCACTGTCAAAAAATTGCTTCTGGATGCGTTGTTCAAGCATGTCCGGATGATATGACATCGAATTCATGGGCCCTCAAGCCAGCAGCTTCGACATTAAGGATGGCGTTGCAGCCACTGCAATCCGTACCTTAATTTACGAACTGCAATCCTTACCTTAAACGGACCCCACCAGACACGCCCGACCGGCGGCAACAGGAGAATGACGTTCGTTCGAGCGGTGGGGTCGCTGCGTTGGTGACCGCGTTTAACCACGAAGGGCAAGGGTTCAGTCCCACGAATGTCGGCAACGTGGCGTTGACCGGCACCCGGGGCAGGCGACAAGCTTCGACCGGAGCTGTCGGTCGGCCCGCAGTGCGGAGCGGCTGCTTTGCAGCAGCTGACGCTGGCCGCTGGACGGCAAACTCACGCTGGCTGACATCAAGCAGTCGTTGGGCCTGGCGACCGCAGTCGGCGCGAATGTCAGTTGTACGAGGTACTGCAGCCGTTGGACTCCGACGACATGATCACCCCCGAACCACTGACTGCTTCCTTGCCGTCTGGAATTGCGCTTTCGACCCATAGGAGAAATCGGCCCGTTGATCCTCGATG
>JBBRID010000079.1:0-11522 GCA_038221635.1 Burkholderiales bacterium | reverse complement strand
AGAACGCGCGATCGCGGCAACTCGGCAATTGGCGAAGCGGCAACTGACCTGGCTGCGCAGCATGCCATCGCGCACCATCGTGGCCTGTGACGAACCCGACGCACAGGACATGGCCTTGCAGGCGCTTCATGCCCGGCTTGCGCTGCTACGAGCGCAGGCCAGCGCGCCGTGATTGCCATTTCAAATTGACGATGCTCGAACTGAAACAGCTTGCTAAACGCTACGGCGAGACAACGGTTTTCGAAGGCGTCGACCTGTCGATCGCGGCCGGCGAGTTCGTCGCGATCCTCGGCGAATCGGGCGTCGGCAAATCGACCCTGCTCAACTGCATCGCCGGCCTGGATTCGGTCGATGCCGGCAGCGTGGCGGTGGCCGGAACCCGCCTGGACAGCCTCGACGAAGGCGGACAAGCCCTGCTGCGTCGTCGACATCTCGGCTTTGTCTTCCAGGCCTTTCATCTGTTGCCACACCTGAGCGTGGCGCAGAACGTCGGCCTGCCGCTGATGCTGATTGGCTTGCGGTCAGGGGCTGATTTCGACGATCGAATCGCGCGCGCGCTGTCAACGGTCGGGCTGGAAGGGTTCGGGCCCCGGCTGCCGCAAACCTTGTCCGGCGGGCAGTTGCAACGGGTCGCGATCGCCCGAGCGATGATTCACCGGCCACAGCTGATTCTTGCCGACGAGCCAACCGGCAACCTCGATGCAAAGACCGCTGAACGCATTCTCGACCTGCTGGTCGAGCAGGTGCGTGGCCAAAATTCGGCCTGTGTGCTGGTCACACATTCACACAGCGCCGCACAACGTGCCGATCGAATGCTGGAACTGACGGCGGGCGGAATCCGCCCGGCACGTCAATGACAGCCGCCGAGAGGTGCGCCACCCGCCTAGCGCCCAGCTCAGGGAATCTTCTCGGTGGACTCACCCTCGTAATTGATCGAAATGGTGCCGAGCGCCACACACATCAGCTGCGAGCTCTTGTTCAAGGCGGGCATGAACTTCAACAACACGGTCGGCGAACCTGCTATCCACGGTGCGGGTGTATTGGGCATGCACGGCGCCGGCGTCAAGACGCCTGCGGCGGCCGTGGTGGCAGTGGCCGTGGCCGGATTAAGCGGCGATTTGCAAAGACCGAATGGTTTGATGTTCACCATTGGCTTGTGGTCCATGATGTTGCCGGCCGGCTTGTTGCTGGTATTGCATTGCTTGTCGGGCAGAACACCGAGCGCGCTCGGGGTGGCACCCATTGTGCACATCAGGATCGCACCATCGCAGACGTGAAACGGCATGAAGACCTCCTTTCGGATCTCGACGGGAACTGGACGGCCACAACCGCAACCATCGGTCTGGACAATATAGCCCGATGACATCGCCGCACCAAGCCCGACCGCTGCCACACATGCGCACGGCATGACCGAAATCACGCCGGGACAGCGTTTGCGTGCGTCTTCGGCACTGCGCTGGCAACTCTCCCAGCTGTCGTGGCCCGAACTGAGGCATCAGCCGTGGCGCCACCTGACGGCGTGGCTTGCCGTGGTGCTGGGCGTGGCCTTGGCGTTTTCGGTGCAGTTGATCAACGATTCGGCGCTGAGCGAATTCAGCGCCGCGGTGCGCAGTGTCAACGGTCAGCCGGATTTCGAACTGCGGGCCCAACGCGGCGGCTTCGACGAGGCGATCTACGCCCGCGTTGCAAACGACCCGCGCGTCGCGCTCGCCAGTCCGGTGATCGAGATTGAGACCAACGGCTGGGACAGCGGCGGCCAACGGATTGTTTTACGCGTGATCGGCATCGACCCCTTGCTCGCGGCCCAGCTGTCGCCCGATCTCTTGCCACGGCTGCGTGGCAGCAGCACGATCGATGCGCGAATGAGTCTGTTCGATCCGGAGGCCGTCTACCTGAATGCCGAGGCGCGCCGGCGCCTTTCATTGCCGGACAGCAGCGCCGACGCCGCAGTCAACGTCAAGCTGCAGGCGGGCATCGACCTGCTCGATTTCCCGGTGCGCGGCAGCATCGCCGCAGGCGGCCAACCGCTTGCCGTGATGGACATCGCCGGCGTCCAGCAACGATTCGGCTGGCTTGGCAGGTTGTCGAGAATCGATGTCCGGCTGGTGCCTGGCGCCGATCGCCAAGCCCTGCTGCGTGAGTTGGCGCTGCCGCCGGGCGTGCGCGCAGCCGAACCCGGCGAATCGGCGCAGCGGGTGTCGAACGTGTCGCGAGCCTATCGGGTCAATCTGACGGTGCTGGCGCTGGTCGCCTTGTTCACCGGTGCCTTTCTGGTGTTTTCAATTCTTTCGTTGTCGGTGGCAAAAAGATTGCCCCAATTGGCCTTGCTGGGCGTGCTGGGACTCAGCGCCAACGAACGCATGCGCCTGGTGCTGGCGGAATCCGCCCTGCTCGGCGCGGCCGGTAGCGTGTTCGGGCTGGCGCTGGGCACCGGGCTCGCGGCGCTGGCGCTGCGCCTGCTGGCCGGCGACCTCGGCGGCGGCTATTTCCCCGGCGTGACGCCAACGCTGCAATTCAGCCCGGCGGCGGCGCTGATCTACGGCGGCTTGGGCGTTGCCGCGGCGATGTTCGGTGGCTGGCTGCCTGCGCGCATCGCGCGGGACATCGCGCCCGCTCAGGCGATCAAGGGCCTGGGCGCCGCAGAATCGGGTTCGCCACGAAACTGGCTCGGTCCGGCGCTGATGCTGGCCGGCGCTGCCTTGGCCTTCGCCCCACCGATTGCCGGGCTGCCATTGCCAGCCTACGCCGCGGTCGCGCTGCTGCTGCTGGGCGGCATCGTGTCGGTGCCGGCAGGTGTCGGCGCCCTGCTTCGCGGCGTCGCGACGCCACGCAACCCACTGGTTCTGTTGGCAGTGCAACGCAGCCGTCACCAGCGGCACACGGCCACCATCGCAGTGGCAGGCGTGGTGGCCGCGCTGGCGTTGGCGGTCGCGCTGACGGTGATGGTTGCAAGCTTTCGCGAATCGGTGACCCAGTGGCTCGATACTGTGTTGCCGGCCGATCTGTATGCGCGCACGGCAGGCGGCGCTGCCGCCGAGACAGCCTACCTGCCGCCCGGCCTGGCGATCGCCGTTGCCGGCCTTCCAGGGGTTTCGCGGGTCGAGACACAACGCGTCACGCAGGTGCAAATCTCAGCCGATCAACCATCGGTGGCGCTGATTGCACGCCCCTTGCCCGATCCGGCGCGGCGCCTGCCGTTGGTCGGCGAACTGGCAACGGTTGCTGAAGGCGAAATTGCGGCCTATGTCAGCGAAGCGATGGTCTCGTTGTACGGCGCCCGCCTCGGCACCTTGTTCATGCTGCCACTGCCCGACGCTCGCCGCGTCGCGGTGCGTGTCGCCGGGATCTGGCGCGACTACGCACGCCAAGGCGGCGCGGTTCTGTTGGCTGATGCCGATTTCGAGCGTCTGACCGGCGACCGCCGCGTCAACGACCTGGCGATCTGGCTGGAAACCGACGCATCCCTTGCTGCGGTCCAGGATGGCATCAGGCGACTGGTAGCGGAACAAGCCAACGCGTCCACCGCCAACCAGGCGCAACAACTGATCGAGTTCGCATCGGTTGGCGAAATCCGTGCCACCTCGCTGCGAATCTTCGATCGCAGCTTCGCCGTCACCTACTGGCTGCAAGCGGTGGCAATCGCGATCGGCCTGTTCGGCATCGCGGCCAGCTTTTCGGCCCAGGTCCTGGCGCGCCGCAAGGAGTTCGGTCTGCTCGCCCACCTGGGTCTGACCCGTCGGCAGATCCTGACGCTGGTCGCCGTCGAGGGTGCTGTATGGACGGCGGCCGGCACACTGCTCGGGCTGCTGCTCGGCATCGCGGTCAGCGTGATCCTGGTCAAGGTCGTCAACCCGCAGAGCTTCCACTGGACGATGGACCTGGTAATGCCCGCGTGGCGGCTCGCTGCCCTGTGTCTGGCAGTTATGGTGGCCGGCACGACGACCGCCTGGATCGCCGCCAGGTCTGCCGCAGGGCGCGATCTCGCGGCGGCAGTCAAGGAGGACTGGTAGCAGGTTGGCCCGCAACTCTGGTAAAAGATCGCCCATGCTGCAATTTGCCGATATCCAAGCCGCCGCCGCCCGCCTCGAAGGCGTCGCCCACAAGACCCCGGTTGCGCGTTCGCGCACGCTCGACGAGATGCTCGGCATGCAGGTGCTGATGAAGTGCGAAAACCTGCAACGCATGGGCGCCTTCAAATTTCGCGGCGGCTACAACGCGGTCAATATCCTTGACGACGAGCAGCGTTCACGCGGCGTCGTCGCGTTCTCGTCGGGCAATCATGCGCAGGCGGTGGCGCTTGCCGCGCAGCTGCACGGCTGCCGCGCCACCATCGTGATGCCGCATGACGCGCCGCCGCTGAAGCTCGCGGCAACCCGCGGCTACGGCGCCGACATCGTGCTGTACGACCGCTACACCGAAGACCGCAACGCGATCGCCACTCGCATAAGCGAAGAACTCGGCAGCATCTTGATCCCGCCGTTCGATCACCTGCCGGTGATGGCCGGCCAGGGAACGACGGCGCTGGAGCTGCTGCAGCAAACCGAAGGCGACGGTCCGCTCGATGCGCTGATTGTCTGCACCGGCGGCGGCGGCTTTCTGTCAGGCTGCGCGGTGGCAGCAAAAGCCTTGCAGCCCTCGATCGAGGTGTACGGCGCCGAGCCAGAACGTGGCAACGATGTGCAGCAGTCGCTGCGCAGCGGCCGCATCGTCGCGCTGAAGGAAGTGCCGCGCACGATCTGCGACGGCCAGCAGACGCAGGCAGTCGGCAAGCATCCGTTCGAGGTACTGCAAGCGCTGGTTACCGACATCCTCGACGTACCCGATCCGATCGTCGTGGAGGCGATGCGCTTCGTCTTCGATCGCATGAAGCTGGTGCTGGAGCCCTCAGGCGCCTGCGCACTCGCAGCGCTGATGCAGCACCGCGATCGGTTTGCCGGCAAACGGGTCGGCGTCACGCTGTCGGGCGGCAACATCGGCATCGATCGCTTCGTTGCGCTGATGACTGGCGCTGAGCGGGTCGATTGACGCAGCCCCTTGGGTCTGCCGAACCGTTTCAGTTGATGGTGGGCGAACCCGGCGCCTGCGCGGCGAGCGGCGCGAACAGCTCGCCAACGTCGACCGCGTCGAAGTGGTACTTGATGCCGCAGAATTCGCAGCCGACCTCGACCTGCCCGCGTTCCTCGACCACGCTTTCGACTTCGTCACGACCCAGGTTGGACAGCATCTGCGCCACCCGCTCGCGCGAGCAGCTGCAGACAAATCTCGGCCCGAGATCGCCCCGCATCGGCTCGAAGCGGCGCAGGGTTTCTTCCCAGAACAATCGGCGCAGGATGCTGTCGGCATCCAGGGTCAACAACTCCTCGGCGGTCAACGTCGACGCCAGCATCGCGATCCGGTTGTAGTCTTCGCTGAGCCCGATACCGTCTTCGTTGCGTTGCCAACCGAGGTTGCCATCGCCCTCCACCGGCATGCGCTGGATCAGCAGGCCAGCTGCCACATCGTCGTTGGCGGCCAGCACCAGCTTGGTGTCGAGCTGCTCGGACTGCAGCATGTAGTGTTCGAGCACCTCGCTCAACTTCTGCAGCGGCTCGCCCTGGTCGCCATGCAGCGGCACGACACCCTGGTACGGCTGCTGGCCGGGCGAGCGATCCTTCGGGTCGAGTGTGATCGCGCAGCGTCCGCCGCCGCCAGGGTTCAGCAAGGCTTCGATGCCATTGGCATCGCCAACCGCGCCTTCGACCTTGGCGGTGACACGAAAAGCCAAATCGGACTGGACCTCGGCCACCGCCAGCTTGACCGGACCATCGCCGAAGACCTGCAGCACCAGTGCGCCGTTGAATTTGATGTTCGACTGCATCAATGCGCCGGCAGCGGCCATCTCGCCCATCAACGCACGCACCGCCGGCGGCCACTGCTCGCCGCCCTGCTCGCGGCGCTGGAGTACTTCGCGCCAGCCACCGGTCAGGCGCACGATCATGCCGCGCACCGGCAAGCCTTCGAACAGAAATTTGTGGACTTCACTCATGCCGATGCTGCACTCGCTGGTTGGTCCAGACGTTTCAGGCCCGCTTGATAACGCTTCGCGTTTTCGACATAGTGGGCGGCGGCGCGCTGCACGTTGGCGATCTGCTCCTCGCTGAGCTGTCGAACCACCCTCGCCGGGCTGCCGACGATCAGCGACCCGTCCGGAAATTCCTTGCCTTCGGTCACCAGCGCACCGGCACCGACCAGGCAATTGCGGCCGATCCGCGCACCGTTCAAAACCACCGCCTTGATGCCGATCAACGAGCCGTCGCCAACCGTGCAGCCATGCAGCATCACCAGATGGCCGACAGTCACGTTTTCGCCCAGCGTCAACGGGTAGCCAGGGTCTGCATGCAACACGCTGCCGTCCTGCACGTTGCTGTTGTTTCCGATCGTCAGCCGATCAGTATCACCGCGCAGCACGGCGTTGAACCAGACGCTGCTGTTCTCGCCCAGTTGCACATTGCCGATCACGGTGGCGTTGTCGGCGACCCACGCCGTATCGGCAAGCTGCGGAACAAACTGATCGATCTGGAAGATGGCCATGGCGTCTTCGTACAGAGAGAGAAATGGGCCTCGATTCTAGGGATGTCGGCAGCTTGGCTCACGGGGAGCAAGCAAGGCCTCGAGTTCGGCTTCGTCGAATCCGGCCGCACGGCGCGCCTCCAGATTGAACGGGCCCCGCAGGCGCGGAGCCTGGTACCGGATGGCAAGTTCGGCGTAAGTCGACACCGGGTCGAGCCCGCGCTGATCACACAGGATGCGATACCAGCGGTTGCCGATCGCTACATGCCCGATCTCGTCACGCAGGATCAGGTCGAGGATCTCTCCATTCGGCACCCGCCGGCAGCGCGTCGGTATTGATCGCGCGTGCCATCAGCGCCTTGGCGTCGGGATCGGCGCACAACAGTGCCGCCAGCGCGGCGGTGCGGATGCAAATCATCAGATGCGCATCAGCGGTCAGTTTCCCATCAGCGCGCGCACATGGGCCTGCGTTCCACTGGCCAGGCCTTCCAGGCTGTAACCGCCCTCCAGCACCGAAACGACCCGGCCGCCGGCCGTTTCGGCGGCCACGGCCAGCAACTCACGGGTGATCCAGTGGTAGTCGTCGTCGGTGAAATTGAGCCCACCCAAGGGATCCTTCTGATGGGCGTCGAAGCCTGCGGAAATGATCAGCAGATCCGGCGCGAAGCGGCGCAACGCCGGCAGCAGTTCTTCGCTCATGCGCTCGCGAAAGGTCGCCGAGTCGCAACCATGAGTCAGTGGCACGTTGACGATGTTGCCGCCGACCCCTTTCTCCCGGCGCGAGCCGGTACCGGGATAAAACGGAGCCTGATGGCACGAACCGTAGAACAGATCCGGGTTGCTGAAGAAAGAGTTTTGCGTGCCATTGCCATGGTGCACATCGAAGTCGACCACCGCGACCCGCTCCAGACCATGGAACTTTTGCGCATGCACGGCGGCAATCGCGGCCTGGTTGAAGACGCAGAACCCCATCGCGCGGTCGGCTTCGGCGTGGTGACCACAGGGCCGCGTGGCGCAAAACACATTTGCGACAGCGCCGCCGACGACATCGTCGACCCCTGCACAAGCCGCCCCGACGCATCGCATCACGGCCTCCCAGGTGCCCGGCGACATCACGGTGTCGCCAGCATCGAGCGTTGCGTAGCCCTGCTTCGGCGAACAGTTTGCCACCTCGTCGACATAGGCCGGCGAGTGGATCAGCAGTACCTGCTCAGTGCTGCCCAGCGGCGCCTCACGCCAGATGAGGTCGTCGAAATCCGGTGACTTCAGCGCGTCGAGTACCGCACGAAGCCGTGCCGGCGATTCCGGGTGCCCCGGGCCGGGCACGTGGTTCAGGCAAGCGTCGTGTGTATAGATCAAGGTTCCCATCGGGTTCTCCATTGTTTTGCGAGTGAGCGGTGTGGCATCGCGGCACAGTTGCATGCGCGGGTATTCCCTTATCGGGTTAACCCTTACAATCAGTCCAAACGTTTTTAATGCCAGGAGCCACCATGACCACGTATACCCGCCAGACAACGCCGATTCTGGGCGATACAACCCGTCTGACCGACGCGCTCAGCCGATTCTCGGATGAGGTCAAGGCTTTTGCGGTCGCCATCTTGGCGCCGAACAAGCTGATCGGCGAGGTCGAGCAGATGATTGCGCTGCAACGCAAGGCCCGCCAGTTGGAGGCCTCCGACCCCGCGCGCGCTGCTGCGTTGCGAATCAAGGCTGCGCGCATCGGTCTTTGATCGTTCGCGGGTTCGGATGGGTCGGGCTGAGCGTCTCGAATGGTGCCGTGAGCGAGCCGCATTCCGACCCGGCCGCCGCACTGCACACCGTGCCGGCACGCTTACACTTCTCGTTGCCAAATCCGACTCCGCCTTCGAATCGGCGGTCGAGCCAAACCACGAGGATTCCATGACAGCCTTGTCCACCCGTCGATTTCTCCAGACTGCCGTCGTGTTGATGGCAGGTGTGCTATTCGCTGCCTGTGGCAAGAAGGATGCGCCGGCTGCCGAGACAACAGCGCCCGGCGCCGCCCCGGTTGCAGCCTCGCAGCCGCCCCCACCCGCCAAGGTCTACGCGATCGGCACCGACGCCGCCTACGCGCCGTTTGAATCGCAGAACGAGAAAGCCGAAATCGTCGGCTTCGACATCGAGGTCGTCAAGGCCATCGCCGAGAAGGCCGGCATCGAGGTCAAGTTCATCAATACCCCGTGGGAAGGAATCTTCACCACGCTCGACCAGGGCGATCGCGACCTGCTGGTGTCCGCCATCACGATCACCGACGAACGTCGTCAGTCGATGGACTTCTCCGACCCCTACTTCAATGCCCAGCAGCTGATTGCCGTCAAGGCCGAATCCAAGATTTCCCGGTTTGCCGACCTGAAGAAGCTGAAGGTTGGTGTCCAGACCGGCACGACGGGTGACGAGGCAGTCACCAAGCTGCTCGGCAAGTCCAGTACCAACATCAAGCGCTTCGAGTCGACGCCGCTGGCCTTGCAGGAACTCGGTGCCGGTGGCGTCGACGCGGTCGTGGCCGACAACGGCGTCATCGTCAATTACGTGGCCAACAACGATGCCAGCAAGTTCAAATCGGTAGCCGATACCGAGGCGTTTGCGAGCGAGCAGTACGGCATCGCCGTGAAGAAAGGCAATGCAGACTTGCTGGCCAAGGTGAACAAGGGCCTCGCCGACATCCGGGCCGATGGCACCTACGATCGGATCTACACCAAATATTTCGGCGCGCCCGCCGCGGCCGATTCAGCGGCTTCCGCAGCGTCCAAGTAAGCAGGCCGGCCGCCGCCAGCCATGGATTTGCGCTGGGACATCCTGGCAGGCTACGGGCCGCTTTTTCTCAGCGGCTTGTTGACGACCATCAAGCTGACGATCGTCTCGATCGGCGCCGGCTTGGTATTCGGTGTGCTGTTGGGTTTGATCAGCAGTTCCCGAGATGCACCGAAGCCCAGACAACCGCTGGCGGCGGTTGCCTTGCTGACAGTGCGTGCGTTCACGACTGCCTACGTGACCTTCTTTCGCGGCACGCCGCTGTTCGTGCAGATCCTGCTGGTGCATTTTGCGGTGATGCCGGCGCTGATCCATCCTGACAGCGGACTGCTGCTCGATGGTCCGGCAGCCCGTGAATTTCGCCAGTCCCATGGCGCGTTTTTCTCCGGAGCGCTGGCGCTGACATTGAACGCCGGCGCCTACATCTCCGAGATCTTCCGAGCCGGCATCCAGAGCATCCACCTAGGGCAGACCCAGGCAGCCTACAGCGTCGGACTGACCCACGCACAGGCGATGCGCTTCGTCGTGTTGCCGCAGGCTTTTCGCCGCATGATGCCGGCACTGGTCAACGAGGGCATCACGCTGATCAAGGACTCGTCGCTGGTGTCCGCAATCGGCCTTGCCGAACTGGCGCTGGCGGCGCGCACTGTTGCCGGCGCGTATTCGCGGTATTGGGAGCCCTACCTCGCAATATCGGCGCTTTATCTGCTGCTGACATTGAGCCTCTCGCTGCTGGCGAAGCGTCTGGAAGCGCCCGCCCATCTGCGCGGTCGATGAGATTGCGGTGCTTCGTTGCTGCGCCGCAACATGTGCAATGACACGTCAACGCATCCGGTAGAAATACCTAGAATTTTGGGTGTCAAAGATGGTTTTGCAGTCAAACGTCGACCCGAACCGAATCAGGGAAAACACACGATGAAACGCTCAATATTCCTTGCCGCTGTTGCCACCCTGGCTGCCGGAAGCGCACTCGCGCAAAGCAGCAGCGTGACGATATACGGCCGACTGAACGAGACCATCGAACGGGTTCGCAGCAACAACCAGACGGTCTACCGTCTCAACGACAACGCATCGCGCATCGGCTTTCGCGGCATCGAAGACCTCGGCGGCGGCCTCAGCGCCAGTTTCCTGATCGAACACGGCTTCAATACCGATACCGGCACACAAGCTGGCGCGGCATTCTGGGGACGGGAAAGCTGGGTTGCACTGGGCGGCGCCTTCGGACGGACGCGCCTGGGCAACATGGGCCCGACCAATGCCTACTTCACGACGGCTGATTACATCAGCATGCACAACCACGACACCGGCACCTCGTCGGATGCGTTCTATCTGTACCCGGGTACCGCGACCAACATGCTCGCCTACACGTCGCCGAGCATGGGCGGGTTGGTAATTGATGCGCAAGTGGGCCTGTCCGAGAACACGCAGATCGGTCGCACGCAGGTGCTGACCGCGAACTACGATGCAGGTCCGTTGCACCTGGGTGCCAGTTACCTGTCGTCACGTAAAGGATTGTCTGGCGCGAAGCCGAAGGAATTCGGTCTGCGCGCGCTGTACGAGATCGGCAACTTCACCATCGCCGGCTATTTCATTCGCAACGACGATGCATTCGGCATCAATACCCGCCGCAACGCCTACCGTGCGTCGGCGATGTATGCGATGGGTGCGGGTGAGATTCACCTGAACTACGGCTTTGCCGACAAAGTCAAGGGCAACGCCATCGCCAATGACGATGCCAACCAGTTCACCGTTGGTTACAACTACAACCTGAGCAAGCGGACCAAGGCCTACACCTATTACACCCGTGTCATCGACGATGCACGCCTGTATGGTGGCAAGTTCGGCAGCTTCGCATTGGGCGTGCGTCACAACTTCTGACTGCCCTGGCAGATGGCACGAAGCAGGTCCTGAGGACCGCTTTTCTGTTTAGGTCACCGCGCGTTGCTTCGCGCGGGACTCAGCCGTCGACCGAAGCCAGAACCCGCAAATGTGCGGCCACGCTGCGGCCCAGCGCGCTCAGGTTATAACCCCCTTCGAGGCAGGACACGATTCGCCCTTCAGCGTGGCGGTCGGCAACATCTTTGATGCGCCGCGTGATCCATTCGTAGTCAGATTCGACCAAGCCCAGCTGGCCGAGGTCATCTTCGCGGTGGGCATCGAATCCGGCGGAGATGAAGATCATCTGGGGCTTGAAGCGTTCCAGC
>JBBRID010000078.1:0-11526 GCA_038221635.1 Burkholderiales bacterium | reverse complement strand
CGATGATCATCAGATCGCAGCGCTTGCCGGACCTGCGCATCCATTGCACGGCTTCTGATTCCTCTTCGGCAGTGGCGATCACCTCGATCGGCAGCATCTCCTCGAGTGTGGAGATCAGGTTTTGCCGGATGACCGGGCTGTCCTCGACGATGAAGCAGCGCAGTCGGGGGGGCGTGTCGGTTGCTGCGGGCTCTTCGGTACAACTTGCAAATCGACCCGCTGCGCCGGCCATGTCCGTACCCGCGAATTGCCGGTACGTTTCATGGCGATTTTCGGCGGCCGGGCCGGGCTTGCAGGACATCAAATACTCCGGGGTCGACGATGACTCGATGGTGAGCTGATTGAATACGCGTAACCATCGGTGATGCTCGCGCCAGGCTGTGGGTTGTGTCCTACCGCCCGTGCGCAAGCGCGCCGCTCGGCTCTGGCCGCGTCAACACTCAGCCAGGACGAACCACGATGCCGTTCTTGACGCTCTTGACGCCCTTGGCGGCCCGTGCGATTTCTTCGGCCATGCGCTTTTCGTCGTTCGATTTTGCAAAGCCGGTCAAGATCACCGTGCCATCGAGTGTCTCGACGCTGATGGACGAAGCGGCAACCGTCTTGTTCTCGACGAATTTCGCCTTGATCGCTGTCGTGATTCCGGCATCGCTGACATATTCCTTGACGTTTTCCTGGCCACGCGTGACCGCGCAACCTGGCAATACGGTGAGGGCAGCAACAGCGGTGACGAGGGCAGCAAGCGTGGTTCGTGCAAACATGAGGTTCTCCTGAAAAACGGACGATCGGGACGATCAAACGGGGTAGATAGCTGTCGCGGCGTTGCTCGCAGCCGCCCGCAGGTAGCAGGCGCATCCACGGCAGATAACAGCCTAACCATCGCCAAACAAGCGCCCTGTCGGCGCAGCGGAGGCCCGCTTGTAGGACATCGATGCTTCAGCGTCTGCCGCTAGTACGCCTGCACAAAGGTTTCGGAACTGACGAAAGCGATGGATTCGGGCCGATGGCAAGGCGCAAACCGCAGCGATACCTCGTGGTATCGCGAGGATTTGCAACGCCGCCGTCGGGTCGAAGACGCGCTTTCGTGTTTCGAAATCTCTGTGTCGGCGTACTAGTCATCCATCGCGCAGAATGGTGACCATGCCAGTATCAAAATCCATTGCGCACCGATGAAGACGCTGTATCTGCTGATGGCGTTGGGCGGCGTACTGGTATCGCTGGGTTTGATCGCCGGTCTCTATTCACGTCGAATCGGGGTCTCGCACCTGCTGGTTTTTCTGATTGTCGGCATGCTGGCGGGCGTCGATGGGCCACTGGGCTTGCCGTTCGCCGATTACCAGCTTGCCGCGGCAGTTGGCAACGTTGCATTGGCGATCATCCTGCTCGACGGGGGCCTTCGAACGCCTCTGAAGAGCATTCGTATCGGCATTCTCCCGGCGGGACTATTGGCCACGGTCGGCGTCGCACTGACTGCGGCGATCGCCGGCATCGGCGCCTCGCTCGCGCTGCAGCTGAATTGGCAGTACGGCCTGCTACTCGGTGCCGTCATCGCATCCACTGATGCGGCAGCGGTCTTTGCGCAGTTGTCGCAAAGCGGTATCAAGCTGAAGCCGCGCCTGACTGCGACCATTGAAGTGGAGTCAGGTCTGAACGATCCGATCGCGATGTTTCTGACGCTGGCGATGATCACCCTGATCCAGACACCAGACGGTGCACCGGCCGCCATTGCCGAGTTGCTGGTCAAGCAGGTGGGCTGGGGCTTGGTGGTCGGGCTGGGCATGGGCGCGGTGGTGGCGCGCGTGCTGCTGCGCCTGCCGATCGGCAAAGACCACGACGGCCTCAGCGCGCTGCTGCTCGCCACCGCAGGTCTGACAATTTTTGCACTGGTGGGCCTGCTCGACGGCTCCGGCTTCCTGGCAATCTACGTATTCGGCCTGCTGGTCGGCAACAAGGCGCGCCGCGTCGTCCAGCCCGCGTTGACGGCCCTGAACGGCTACACATGGCTGGCGCAGGCGGGGCTGTTCCTGTTGCTCGGACTGCTGGTCACACCGCATGAATTGCTGCACCTCGGATTTCCGGCGCTGGCGATTGCCGTGACATTGATGTTGATCGCCAGACCCGCCGCCGTCGCGCTATGTCTGACGCCCTTGAAGTTCGGCTGGCGTGAACAATTGTTTGTCGCGTGGGTCGGCCTGCGCGGGGCCGTCCCCATCGTGCTGGCGGCCTATCCGGTTCTGGCCGGCGTGAAAGGCTCGCAGCGGTTCTTCGATATCGCATTTGTCGTCGTGCTGAGTTCCCTGCTGTTGCAAGGGCCGTCGATGGGCTGGCTGGCACGGCGATTGCGCCTGACGGCCAGCAACGCCGACACTGCACCGGTCAACTCTTGAGCCCGCTCGCAAGCTTCTTGCCGCAATGCGGGGTTTTCCATGAGTTGATGAAGACGATGCAGCGCCGACCCCTGCCTTAAGCTAGCTCTGCCGTGCCCCCGGTGGAGTTCGCCACGATCAATTCGACAAATGAGACAACCGCATGATCGCTAACAACCGCAGCGGCCGCCTGGCTCGCGACGCGATGGCATTCGTTCTGGCAGGCGGCCGCGGCAGCCGGTTGATGGAGTTGACCGATCGCCGCGCCAAGCCCGGCGTGTTCTTTGGCGGCAAAACCCGCATCATCGACTTTGCACTGTCGAACGCACTCAATTCGGGCATTCGGCGCATCGGTGTGGCGACTCAGTACAAGGCACACAGCCTGATTCGTCACATGACCCGCGGCTGGAGTTTTCTGCGCGCCGAGCGTAACGAAAGCTTCGACATCCTGCCGGCCAGCCAGCGGGTTTCCGAAGATTCCTGGTACAGCGGCACGGCCGACGCCGTCTTTCAGAACATCGACATCGTCGGAAGTTATTCACCGAAATACATGGTCGTGCTGGCCGGCGATCATGTCTACAAAATGGACTACGAGGTCATGCTCCAGCAGCATGTCGACTCCGGGGCCGACGTCACAGTGGGATGCCTGGCGGTGCCGCGCCTGGAAGCCACCGCCTTCGGCGTGATGCATGTCGACGAACACGACAGGATCAAGAGCTTCTTCGAGAAGCCCGCCGATCCGCCGGCCATCCCCGGCAACCCGTCGATGGCGCTGGCCTCGATGGGCATCTATGTCTTCAGCACCGACTACCTGTTCGAACTACTGGAGCGCGATGCCCAGCAAGCGGATTCGAACCATGATTTCGGCAAGGATCTGATCCCATGGATCGTTGCGAACGGCAAGGCCGTTGCGCATCGTTTCGCCGATTCATGCGTGCGCTCGCCGCATGAGGCCGAAGCCTACTGGCGTGATGTCGGCACCGTCGATGCCTACTGGGAGGCCAACATCGACCTGACCGCGATCACGCCGGCGCTCGACATCTACGACACCGAATGGCCGATCTGGACCTACGCCGAGCTGACGGCGCCAGCCAAGTTCGTGCATGACGAGGAAGGGCGGCGCGGCCACGCGATCAGCTCGATGGTCTCGGGCGGCTGCATCGTCTCCGGCACCGAGCTGCGGCGGTCGCTGCTGTTCACCGGCGTTCGCACCAATTCTTTCGCGCAGATCGACGAGGCGGTGATCCTGCCCTACGCAACCGTGCAGCGCCGCGCCAGGTTGAGTCGCGTGGTCATCGACCGCGGCGTGGTGATTCCCGAAGGTCTGGTCGTCGGCGAAGACCCGGAACTCGACGCAAGCCGGTTCCGTCGCACCGAAGCGGGGATCTGCCTGATCACCCAGCTGATGATCGACAAGCTGAGCAAAGCGGCGTGATCGGCTCGTGCCGATGCCTCGACGGCCATCTGGACATCAACCGATCGTCATCAGACTTGCATTGCCCCCTGCAGCTGCGGTATTGACGCTCAGCGAGCGCTCGATGAGCAAGCGCTCCAGCGCCAGGTCGGTTTGACCGTTTGCCAAGCGTTGCACGCCGACGATCGGACCCTCTCGTTCCGCCAGCGCAATGCAGGTTTCGCGCAATCGGGCCTCGCTGCCGTGCAGCAGCACCGCGTCGAAAACGACAGTCGACGATGTCCAGTCGTGGGCGATGACGATCGAGTCCTGCACGGCCTGTGGCAATTGCTCGCGCAGCGCCTGTGCGCTGGTGGGCCAGACCGCACGGCTGCCCACTGAAAGCACCGCGGCCAGTTGCACCAGCAGATCCGCTTCGTCGCCTGCCAGACACAACACGGCCTGCCTCGGCAGCAGCGTATACAGGTTGCTTTCACCGGTGGGGCCGCGCAAGACGCGCGTGGTGCCGCTGCGCGATTGCCGTGCAAAACGCCCGCACGATTCGGCCAGCGTTCGACGGCCGGCGCTTTCGGCCCAATGCTGCAAGGCGAGCACCGCGCCGGCAGGCTTGCCGATCGAGGCGGGATCACCGTCCTTCGGTTCTGCCAGCGCCTGCGCAGTCAGTTCGTCGGGGCGGCTTGACAGCAAGCGGTAAAGATAAAGCGGTCCGCCCGCTTTCGGGCCGGTTCCCGACAAACCCTCGCCACCAAACGGCTGCACGCCGACCACCGCGCCGACCATGTTGCGGTTGACGTAGACATTGCCGGCATGGGCCATCGATGTCACGCGGGCGATCGTTTCGTCGATCCGCGTATGCAGGCCCAGCGTCAAACCATAGCCGGTGCCATTGATCTGTTCGAGCAGCGCGTCGAGCTCCTGGCGCTTGTAGCGCACGAAGTGCAGCACGGGGCCGAAGATTTCTCGCTGCAGATCGGCAAAACCTTCGAGCTCGATCAGGGTCGGTGCAACGAAGCTGCCGCGCCGCGCCAGCTCGGAGGCCGGGTGAATCGGTTGATGCACGCGTCGACCCTTGGCGCGCATCGCATCGATGTGGCGCTCGATATTGGTCTTCGCTTCGGCATCGATCACCGGGCCGACGTCGGTAGTCAGCAACCCCGGGTTGCCGATGCGAAGTTGCGCCATCGCACCGCGCAGCATCTCGAGCACGCGGTCGGCCGCTTCCTCCTGAACGCACAACACGCGCAGCGCCGAGCAACGCTGACCGGCACTGTCGAACGCCGAGGCAACGACATCGGCGACGACCTGCTCGACAAGCGCCGACGAGTCGACGATCATCGCGTTCTGTCCGCCGGTCTCGGCAACCAGGGTCACGGCCTTGCCGTTGGCGTCTACTCGCTGGGCAACGCTGCGCTGCAGGAGGCGCGCAACCTCGGTCGAACCGGTGAACAACACGCCCATCACGCGGCTGTCGCCGACCAGTCTGGCACCGACGGTGTCGCCACGACCGGGCAACAGTTGCAGCGCCTCGTGCGGTACGCCACCGTCCCACAACATGCGTACCGCTTCGGCCGCGACCAATGGCGTCTGCTCGGCCGGCTTGGCCAGCACCGTGTTGCCGGCAGCGAGTGCCGCCGCAATCTGTCCCGTGAAAATGGCGAGCGGAAAATTCCATGGGCTGATGCAGAGCACCGGGCCGAGCGGCTTGTGGCTGTCGACCACCAACTCGCGGCGCGCTTGCGCCGCGTAAAAGCGCAGGAAGTCGACCGCTTCGCGGACCTCCGCGCAAGCGTTGGCTGCGGTCTTGCCCCCCTCGCGCATCAGCACGCCGATCAGGCTGGCGGTGGCGTTCTGCATCCGGTCGGCCGCGGCATCGAGCGCAGCCGCGCGCTTGGCCACAGCGGTGCAGGCCCAGGTCGATCCAAACTCGGTAGCCGTTCGCAGCGCGCTTTCGACTTCTGCCGGTGTCGCCTCTTTGACACGTCCAACCACGTCTCGCCGGTCGGCCGGATTCAGGGCAGGCTGCCAGTCGTCGCCGGTACCTGATGCTTCCTCCGGCTCGGCAATCATTGCCGCAGCTTCCCATGTCGCCTCAGCGCTCGCCAGCAGCGCCTGATCGAGATCGGTCAGACAGGCTTCGTCAGACAGGTCCAGCCCCATCGAGTTCGGCCGGCCGTCATACAGGTCGACCGGCAAGGGAATCGCGGGGTGCGGCAAACCGATCTGCCCTTCACGCGCGCCGAGCTCCTCGACCGCCGCGACCGGGTCGCGCACCAGATCCTCGATCGCCAATGTGCGATCGGCAATGCGGTTGACGAACGAGGTATTGGCGCCGTTCTCGAGCAAGCGCCGCACCAGGTAGGCGAGCAGGGTTTCATGGCTGCCGACCGGCGCGTAGATGCGACATGGGCGCCCCAGCTTGCCGGCTGCCGTCGAGCCGACCACCTGCTCATACAGCGGCTCGCCCATGCCGTGCAGGCACTGAAATTCATACTGGCCCTGCTTGTAGCTCGATGGGTCGGCCATCTGGTAGATCGCTGCCAAGGTTTGCGCGTTGTGGGTGGCGAACTGCGGGTAGACGGCGTCAGGTGCGGCCAGCAATTTGCGCGCACAGGCCAGGTAACTCACATCGGTGTAGGCCTTGCGCGTGAAAACCGGGTAGCCCTTAAGCCCGTCGATCTGGGCCCGCTTGATCTCGCTGTCCCAGTAGGCGCCCTTGACCAGCCGCACCATCAGACGGTGACCACTGCGCTGCGCCAGATCGACAACGAAATCGATCACGAACGGGCAGCGCTTCTGGTAGGCCTGGATCACGAAGCCAATGCCGTTCCAGCCGGCCAGCGCAGGCTCGAAGCACAGGCGCTCGAGCAGGTCGAGCGAGAGTTCGAGGCGATCCGCTTCTTCGGCATCGATGTTCAGTCCGATATCGTAGCGGCGGGCCAGCAACGTCAGGTCGCGCAGCACCGGATACAACTCGTCGATCACGCGGGCGCGTTGCGCGCGAACATATCGCGGGTGCAACGCCGACAGCTTTATCGAGATGCCTGGCCCTTCGTACACACCGCGCGCGGCCGAGGCCTTGCCGATCGCGTGGATGGCCTGCTCGTAGGACGCCCGGTAGCGCTGCGCGTCATGTTCGGTCAATGCGGCTTCGCCGAGCATGTCGTACGAATAACGAAAGCCCTCGGATTCGAGTTCGCCGGCGTTGGCCAGCGCCTGGCGGATTGTCTCGCCGGTGACGAACTGCTCGCCCATCAAGCGCATCGCCATGTCGACACCCTTGCGGATCAGCGGCTCACCGCCTTTGCCGATCAACCGGGTCAAGGTGGTGGAGAGGCGCGTTTCGCTGTGTGTCGCCACCAGCTTTCCGGTCAGCAACAGCCCCCAGGTTGCGGCGTTGACGAAGATCGACGCGCTGCGGCCGGCATGCGCCTGCCAGTGACCATCGGCGATCTTGTCGCGAATCAGGGCGTCGCGCGTGGCGGTGTCAGGGATGCGCAGCAGCGCCTCGGCCAGGCACATCAGTGCGACGCCTTCCTGCGACGACAACGCATATTCCTGCAGCAAGCCTTGCACCAGCCCGACCCGCCCACCGGCGTTTTTGCGTCCGCGCAATTGCCGGGCAATGCGTTGCGCCAGCTCATCGGATGCACGCGCCAGTGGCTTCGGCAGCCTTGCTTCGTCGAGCAACGGTGGCAGCGCCTGCGGCTCAGGAAGGCGGCAGGCTGCAGTGATCCGTGCGCGCAACGGCGAGGCGGCGGTTGAGAAATTGTCGGCAAACGTCTGGTCGGTCATGGTTGCAAAAAACCCGTAGTGGACGAAGGAATATTGCCTGACACTTGGATGAATATTCATCCAGATGATGCCTGATATGCCGAATAAAACACCGTCCGAAGCTGATCGCATGCACGATCTGGGCGGCTGCCAGGCGGGCGTGAAACGCGCACCTATGCGGTGATGGAGGAGGTGAAGAACTCAACGCATCTGCACCTGCCCTGAGGCTGGCCATGACCGCCACCGACGCCTCAAGTGCCGCGCAGAAAGAACTTGATCAGGCCCTTGGCGGCAAACCCGAGCAGACCGAAACCGAGCACCAGGAACAACACGAAGCTGCCGAATCGGCCGGCCTTCGACTGGCGGGCCAGCTGGAAGATGATGAACATCATGTAGAGCATGAAGGCGCCGACGCCGAAGGTCAGCCCGAACTGCGCAATCTGCTCTTCGGTGTAGCCGAACATCATCCGTTGGCCTTGCGCGCAGGCAGTCGGGCGTCGTTGACCGGAGCAACCGGTGCAACCAGATCGCGGTAGGCGTGCCAGCTGGCATGCGCCAACCAGGGCAGCACCACCACCAGGCCGAGCATGAAGGTGGCCATACCGAGCAGCGTCAAGGCCAGGATCAGCGTTGCCCACAAGGCCATCGCGGCCGGGCTGGCCAGGGCCGCCGCGACGCTGGTTCCGACGGCTGCAAGCACGCTGTTGTCACGGTCTAGCAGCAAGGGAATTGCAACCACGCTGGAAACGAAGATCGGCGCCGCCAACACGCTGCCCAGTACGACCCAGATCTCGAACAGATGCCGTTGGTCATCAGCAAGTAAAACGATGCGCAGGAAGTCGGCCGGGCTGCGGACCGGCTCACTGGCGAAGCCGGTGATCAACGCCGCCGATGTCAGCACCCACCCAGTGCCCGCCAGCGCCAGCAACAAGCCGAAGCGCACCAGGCGCGAGTCGCGAGGCCGCCAAGCTGCCAATGCCGTACCGAGGCCAGGCCGTTCACCGCGCTCGAGCGCACGACTCACGGCATAAAGGCCGGTGGCGACCAGCGGCGCAACCAGCAGGAAGCCGCTGAAGCTACCGGCCAGCAACCAGAAGCGATCCCGCGCGATCACGAGCAGCAGACCGCCGAAGACGGCTGCCACCATACCGTGCAGCAGCCCTGGCAGCGGACAGCGCATCAGATCGGCCCAGCCCAGCGCAAGCCAGCGCAGTGATCGCGCGGCTGGCACGGACCGGACGGCATCGATGCGATGGATCGGTGGCGTCGGCATGGGATGGTCAACAGAGGGCAACGGTGTGGGCAAAAGCGTTCAGCGGCTCGGTGGATTGTCGGATTCTGCATCCGGCCGGCCTTGATCGAGATCAAGCGCCACCGTTCGTCTACAGCCCCGCACGACGCCAACCCGGATCTGTCAGCGATTCCTTCAGTGCCCGGCTCCAGCCTTCACAATCGAGATCAGCAGGCGGTGGCATCGACGCACCGCCGAACTCGATGCGAGACGGAAGGGACAGACCATCGGAAATTCTTCGACTTCCAGGCAGCCGGCTCCATTCAAGGCCGTCGAATGCCCTTCTGGCAGGGCGAGCCACAGGAGCGCCCGTATCGCGGATTTGCACGACTACCTCACGGCCCGCGCCAATGGCGGCCTGGGGCCGTGGCGGCCCGCTCGTTAGCCCGGTTTCCTGACCCGACGCCGCGGATCGAACGCCGTCTATCAGCCGCCCGGGCATTTCGCTCCGGGTTTCACGCATCCGGTCGCAACGAGCTGGCCGAGCGTGACTGCACTGCATAAAGTTGCTCCCAAGCCGACACGAAACCGCAAGCAGAAGCGGTTCGGTCCAACCAACAGGAGCCCTTCATGATCGATCGCATCTTCAACCTGACCCTGACCTTCGCCGTCCTGATCGGCAGCACGCTGGCGATCGGCGCCGACTTCTACACCCCGCGGACGGTGAATCAGCAGGCCAAAGCCGTCACCGTGCTGCCGCGCGTCGTGATCACTGGCAGCGTGACCCGCGATACCCAGCTCGCGAAAGACGACAGCAGGCAAGGGACGCGCGCTCAATAAGCAGAATATCCCCAGCGGCCTCGAAGGCGGCCGCTTTGGCGATGGCGTAGACCGCGACGCCGTCGCCATTTTTTATTCGCTCGCTCATGTTTACCCGCGGTCCAACCGCGCACATGAGCACGCCGGGCCCCGCCCAAGGGCGAATTCACAGTGAGCAGCAAGAAGCTGTTCCAGCGAGCCGGCAGGCCGCCCAGGTGTTACGCGAAAAACCTCACTGGATCTTCGCCGCCTCGGCCTCCATCCGCGTCACCAGCATGTCCATCTGATCAATCACCGCTTGGACGGTGGCGCGCTGCGTCAAGTCGACGCCGGCTTTCTGCAACTGGTTCATCGGATGATCATTGCCGCCCGAGCGCAGCAGCGTCAGGTAACGATCGGTGGCGGCTTTGCGCGCGCCGGGATCGCCGGTGGTCATCGACTTGAACAGCTGCGCCGACGAGGCAAAGCAGGTGGCGTATTGGTAAACGTAGTACGGCGAGTTGTAGAAATGCGGGATGCGCGCCCAGGTCCATTTGTAGAAGTCGTCGATCGTCAGCGCATCGCCGTAATAGCTCTTCAACAGGCTGGCGTAGATTGTGTTCAACACCTCGGTGGTGACCGGCTGGCCCTCTTCGGCAAGTTTGTGAGCCTGCAATTCGAAGTCGGCGAACATGACTTGGGTATAGAAGGTGCCGACGATCGCGTCGACTGCGTGTTGCAACAACAGGAAGCGTTCTTTCGGATCGCTGGTCTTCTGCAGCAGGTGCTCGAGCAGAAAGCGCTCGTTGGTCGTCGATGCCACCTCGGCGACGAAGATCGTGTAGTCGGAGGTGGAAAAGGGCTGGCTTTCGTACGACAACACCGTGTGCATCGCGTGGCCGCCTTCATGGGCGAAGGTGAACACCGAGTTGAGCGTATCGTTGTAGTTCAACAATTGGAACGGGCCCACGCCGTAGACGCCTGCACTGTAGGCACCGCTGCGCTTGCCTTCGTTTTCATAGACGTCGATGCGCCCGCCCGACACGAACTTGCGGTATTTGGCGACATAGTCGTCCCCGAGCGGCGCGACCGAAGCCAGCGCGAGTTCGCGCGCGGTCTCGTAAGGCCAGGTCTTGTCACTGCGGTAGACCGGCACACTGCCGTCGTATAGGTGGTAGCTGGGCAGCTTCAGCAGGCGCTGACGCAGCTTGGCATATCGCTGCAGCGGCGCCGTTCCGGCGCGGGTCGCTTCGACCAGGTTCTCGACCACCGCGCGCGGAATCGCGTTGTCGAACAAGGCGGCGTCCAGCGTATTCGGAAAATTGCGCGCCTGCGCCAGAAACCAGTCGCGCTGCAACACGGCGTTGTAGAACGCGGCGTAGGTATTGGCAGTTGCCCCGTAGGTGCCGACGTGGGCAGCAGCGGCCTGGGCGCGATCGACCTGGTTCGGATTCTTTTCGAGCAACGCGCCGTAGGCGCCCGGCGTCAGCGTGACCGGTTTGCCATCAGCAAGCGTGATGGTCGGAAACTTGATGTCCGAGGTCGACAACTCCTGGTAACCCTCACGCGGCGTCTGATTGAATCGGCCCGCCAGCGACAGCAGGCGCTCGCCTTTCTCATCCAGGACATGCGCCTGCTTGCGGTAGTTGTCGAGGATGTTGAAGGCATAGGGCTTCAGATCCGGCGTCTGCGCGATCCACTCACGCATCGTCCCCTCGGGAATGGTCAGGATTTCCGGCGTGAACCACGATGTGGCCGTGTCGAACTTCGCGAACACCGCGCCGACCCGCTGGAAACGACCCGCAATCGTTTGATCACGCGTATCGACGTCGCGCTGCAACTGCGGATAGCGGTAGACCAGATACTGCAACTGGCCGATCTCGTCGAAGGCACGGTAGGCATTCAGCACCGCGGCAGGCCCGCCTTTCAGCGTGCCTTTCATCGCG
>JBBRID010000077.1:0-11951 GCA_038221635.1 Burkholderiales bacterium | reverse complement strand
TGCCACGACGGGTCGGCGCCGGGCTCAGCGGCCAACTGGCGCAGTCTGCGCACCACGTTCGGCAGGCCGACCGTGTCGGCATACAGCATCGGTCCGCCACGGTGCAGTGGATGACCGTAGCCATTGAGGTAGACCAGATCGATGTCGGACGCGCGTGCCGCAATGCCTTCCTCGAGGATGCGTGCGCCTTCGTTCACCAGTGCGAACATGCAGCGCTCGACGATCTCGGCATCGCTCACCTTGCGCGGCTTGATGTCGTTGGTCAGCCGATAGTCGGTGATCAGTTTTTCGGTCAGCGGATCGGGGATCGGGTCGCGCTTGCCGGCTTCGTAGCGGTACCAGCCTGCGCCAGTTTTCTGTCCGAAGCGTCCGGCTTCGCACAACAAGTCGGCCACCACCGGCTTCATCTCGACACCGGCTTCAGCCGCACGCCGTTTGCGGGTGGCCCAGCCGATGTCGAGTCCGGCCAGATCACCCATCCGGAACGGGCCCATCGCGAGACCGAATTTCTGCAACGCTGCATCGACCTGCTGCGGCAATGCACCGGCGTTGACCAGTCCGTAGGCAGCCGGGCCGTAGCGCGCCAACATGCGATTGCCGATGAAGCCGTCACAGACACCCGATACCACAGCCTCCTTCTTGATCGTCTTCGCCAATGCCATGCAGGTGGCCAGCACGTCGGGTGCGGTTTTGTCGCCACGCACGATTTCCAGCAGGCGCATCACGTTGGCGGGGCTGAAGAAATGCAGGCCGATCACGTCCTGCGGGCGCTTGGTGAATCCGGCGATCTGGTTCAGATCGAGGTAGGAGGTATTCGACGCCAGGATGGCGCCGGGCTTGCATACTTCGTCGAGTGTTTCGAACACCTGCCGCTTGACGTCCATATTCTCGAACACGGCTTCCACCACCAGATCGACATCGGCAAAATCGCTGTACGCCAGCGTCCCGGCAACCGACGCCATTCGCTGCTCGACCAGTTCGGGCTTCAGCTTGCCCTTCTTCATCGAGTTTTCGTAGTTGCGGCGGATCGTCGCCAGGCCCTTGTCGAGCGCCTCCTGTTTCATCTCCAGCAAAACGACCGGGATGCCGGCGTTCAGGAAGTTCATCGTGATGCCGCCGCCCATGGTGCCGGCGCCAATCACGCCAACGCGCGAGATCTTGCGCAGCGGCGTATCGGCCGGCAGATCGGGCAGCTTGGTGGCGGCGCGCTCGGCAGCGAACACATGCCTGAGCGCGCGCGACTCGGGCGTATTCATCAGGCTCATGAAGAATTCGCGTTCGATCCGGGCCGCCTCGTCGAACGGCTTGCTGACCGAGTTGGCCACCGATTCCCAGCACTTGAGCGGTGCAGGAAAATTCTTCGACGTAGCGGCGATCGTGTTGCGCGCGAACTGCAGATAACCTGCGGCGTTCGGGTGTGTGACCTTCATGTCGCGCGCACGGCGCGGCGGTTTGCCATCAGCAATCGCCTGCTTCGCAAACGCAACGGCGCCGTCGACCAGGTCGCCATCGACGATCTGATCGACCAGTGCGGTTTCAGTGAGCCGTGCTGCAGCAACCGGCGTTCCGGTGACGATCATGTTCATGGCTGGCTCGAGGCCGATCAAGCGCGGCAGGCGCTGCGTGCCATGGGCGCCGGGCAGCAGGCCGAGCTTGACCTCCGGCAGGCCCAGCATCGCATCGGCCAATGCAACGCGATAGTGGCAGCCCATTGCCAACTCCAGACCGCCGCCCAGGCACTGGCCGCCAATCGCCGCCACCACCAGCTTCGGGTTGTTCTCGATCAATGCGATGACGATCCGCAGATTCGGCTCGCGCAAGGCCTTCGGCGTGCCGAATTCAGTGACATCGGCGCCGCCTGAAAATGCACGCGCGGTGCCGGTCAGCACGATTGCCTGAATCTCGGCATCGGCGTTGGCGAGATCGAGCGCCTTGGCAATGCCGTCTCGAAGGTCGAAACCCAGGCCATTGACTGGCGGCTTGTCCATCTTGATCACGCCCACATTGCCGCGGCGCTCAAGCTGAACGAAAGGTGACGCGGCGGTGGCGTTGCGGCTCTCTGATGAGGTCATGCTGTCTCCAACGAATTTCGCCACCAACGCGGCGCGGGTTGTCTTGCGGTCGTGTTCCGACCGAACGCAGCGGCTCTGTTCTGGAGGGTGCCGTCTGCCCGGAAAGCGCGAACCATCCTGTTTCATCAAACCATACCAGTATTCCAGGATTCAAATGAGCATCGATTTCAGCGGCAGGGTTGCGATCCTCACCGGCGCCGGCGGCGGGTTGGGCCGGCAACACGCGTTGGCGCTGGCGGCGCGAGGTGCCAAGGTCGTCGTCAACGATTCTGGTCACGCCCTGATTGGACCCGCTGAACACGGCCTCGCCGCCCGCTGTTTAATCAGGGTGGCAACGGGCCTGCCGCCGACAACAGCAACTTGCGTTGGCGGTTGAAGTTCCAGGCCACGCCGACCGTGCCCACCGCACCGGCACAGATGATGGCGGCGCTGCCGACTGGCTGGAGCAACAGGCCGGCCAGGCCGACCCCGACCGATTGCCCGAAGAAGAACGCGGCCGAAAAGGAGGCGACTGCCGCGCCGCGCCGCTCGGGCGCCATCTGTGTCGCGTGGGTCTGCAGCGTGCTGTGCATCATGTAGAAGCCCAGGCCCATCACAGTACATGACGGCATGGCCAGCCACCACAGCGGGCCGATCGCCAGCGCGACCATCGACACGAACACCAGTGCGGCACCGATGGCGACCAGCGCCCGCTCGCCGAGCCGCCAGACGATCGAGCGGGCAAACAGCGCGAACACAATGCCGCCGAGCGCGAACAGCATCACCATCGCCCCGACGGTGGACAGCGGCAAGTTGAAGCGCAGATGAAGGTGCGATGCGAAGAATGCGATCGCGCCGAACACGAAGGCGCCTTCCAGGCAGACCGACAGCAAGACCACGCGCGCCCATGGCTTGATGAGTACGGCCCGAAACTCGCGCGTAACCCGGCTGACCATGGCGCCGGATGTGGCCGGGCTGGTTCGATCCCCATTGGGCGGCAGCCGGTTGCGTACAACCTGCAGCGCGACTGCGACCACGAAGAAGATCAGTCCGACCCCGACGAACGGTGCGCGCCAATCGAGGTGATCGGCAGCAAATCCACCGGCCCAGACGCCGATGGCGAAGCCCGAAATCTGGCCGATCAGAAAGCGGGCGAGGACGGGTTGGCGTTGCTCGAACGGAATGGCGTCGCCGATCCACGCCATCGCCAATGGAATGATCGCCGCCGCGCTGATCCCGGCCAACAGGCGCGCGGCAAGCAGCGTCGTATGGCCGATGGCTACTGCGCACAGCAGCGAGGCGGCTGCCGAGGCCATGCAGGCCCAGGCCACGACGCGGTATTTGCCGAATCGGTCGCCCATCGGACCGAAAACCAGTTGGGACAGGCCGTAGGAGATCGAATAGATCGTGATTACCTGTGAGGCCTGGCCGAGCGAAACCGAAAACTCCTGGGCCAGGCGCGGCAGCAAGGCGTCGGCCATGCGCATGGCAATGCCGCTGCACATCGCCGCCAGTGCCAGCCCGGCAATGGCCAGCACCGGCACCGGCGCTGGTGCGCCGGTCGCGGTGGTCTCGGTGGGTATCGATTCGTGTTGGGCGAGCTGTTGGACGGTTTCCGTCATGGACATCGGGCATGCACTATGAACTGCGCCCGACGATAGCGTCAATCCATCATTTCGGCTTGGCGCTCACTTGCGGCGACGCCGCCTCAGTTTCGGCGCGGGTCCGATTCGGCTGACCCAGGTTCGCGCTGCTCCCGTATCGATGTGAACGAATTGCCGTCCGGGATAGATGCCGGTGCCGCCTTCGTCGTTGAAGCGCCGCACCATCGAGCCGATCATCGAACTCGACGCGCCCGGCACGATGATGTCGGCCGCCTTGCCGTAGAGGTGCATCGATTGCCGTGCCGCACCTTCAGAAGAATCGTTGGTCTTGAGGGTGCGAAAGCCCGAGGTGATCTCGATCGTCGGCAGGTTGCCGTTGAATTCCATCCAGCGCTGAATTCCACACAACACGTCGAGCAGCTCGGGGTCGATCTGGACGGTGCGCTGTGCGCGAACGTCGCGCAGCAGGTGACAGGCGGCGAAGTAGCCGTCGCGGTCGAGCGAACCGTCGCTGTTGCCGTAGCGAACCCGGACCGCCGGCCCGTCGCGGCGCATCAGGATGCTGCGGTCGCCTGCCAAAAGCACGTCTCGCCAATCGACGGCATCCCGCTGTGCCAGCGGTTCGACGATCAGCGCCGGCTCGAGCGAGCGGGCGCTTGCGATTCCGCAGCTTCCCAATAGAAACCCGGCCCCCGTTCCAGCCAGCAATCTGCGTCGGCTGAGGGATCGGGCGAATGGTTCAACAGTCATCGCGGCGCGCCTTTCGAAACGGGCATAGGGGCCTCGTTCCGGTATCGGTGCGGCCATCCGGAACTGGAGAGGCGTTTTGTGACTGGCTGTAACGCACCGGAATGCCCGTATTCGCCGCGCCATTCGTGGCCATTCTTGGGCACGCATTCCTGCGGCGTGAACTAGCATTGCGGCACGACCCACTGCCACTCGCTTCGCATGACCAAAAGAACCATCGAGAAACTGCTGCCAATCGCTGCGCTGCTGACAGGCTTTATTGCGTTGCCGGCCGGTGCAGCGAGTTCGGCAGCGTCGTCGGCATCAGACAGCGTCGCGACGTCGGTCGGCAGCCTGTCGGGCTCGCTGATCCAGTCGAGCACCAGTTCGTCGAAAGATCGCCAGGTTGCCGATGGCGACTATCGGATCATCGAGATCGCAGCCGAAGAAGGCCGACCGGATTCGGTCCGGTTGACGCTGCTGACAAATGACGCGCGTGCGGAACAACAAGCGTCGAGTTCCGACGAAGCTGCGTCGTTCCAACTGATCGTGCCACTCGAGGTTCTGCACAAGACCGGCTTGACCGAGGGCGCCATGATCACTGCCAGACAGCGCCCCTATGGCCTGGAGTTTGCCGAAGGGCAGCCGCGCCGCGCGTTTTATCTGGCACTGCATGACGAGTGGTACCGCGAGTTGCAGTCGACGCCGGTTTCGCTCTGATTCTCGCCCGCTGCGCTTCGAGGCGGCGGCCGGCCTGCGCTGGCGCAGGTGCCGGCCTGCCGGACAGTTTCTGCCGAGCCCTGCGGCGAATCTGCGCGGCAATGCTGCTGGCCGTCGGCTGTGCGTCGACGCAGGCCGGCGCACTGCGATTCTGTGATCGCCCGGTCGATCTCGATGCCGGGCAGAAGGACCGGATCTTTCGCGTTGGTGCCATCGTCAAGGCGCAGCTCGAGTCCTCCGGCAAACGGTTGGCACTGATCTCACGATCAGGGCTCGATCTGCAGCGCTTTGGTGTTCGTTACAGCCATTCGGGTTTCAGCCTGAAGGCCAGCAGGAATACACCGTGGTCGGTACGGCAGCTCTATTTCGCCTGCGACGAACAGCGCCCGCGCATCTTCGACCAGGGCATTTCGGGCTTTCTGCTCGGTATGGACGATGCGTCGATCGGCTATGTCTCAATGGTTCTGCTGCCTGATGAAGCGCAGGCCGCGGTCGAGCGTGTCGCCCTCGACGATCATCACGCTTTGCAATTGCTGGGTGCCAGCTACAGCGCGAACGCCTACCCGTTCAGCCTGCAGTATCAGAACTGCAACCAGTGGCTGATCGAGATGCTGGCCGCTGCCTGGGGGCTGCCGGGCGAGATAAATGATCTGCGCCCGAAGGCCCAGGCCTGGCTGCGTGCACAAGCCTACCGGCCCACGCTGTTCGAGCGGGTCTTCCCACCGCCGGTGATGCTCAGCAGCATGATGTCGCTGCTCCAACATGACGATCATCCGCACGAGGACCTGGAGAACCAGCGGATTCAGGTCAGTATGCCAGCGGCGATCGAGGCATTCGTGATCAACCGGCTGCCGCTGGCAACCCGCATCGAGCTTTGCCATACCGAGCGCCACGTGGTGATCCGCCGCGGCTGGCAATCGATCGCGCCAGGCTGTGAACCGGGACCAGGCGACGAAGTGGTGAGTCTGGTCGATACGGCCAGCTGAAGCCCGAGCCGCGGTGGCTTGAAACCGCCGCGGCTGCGCCCGATCAGGGGCGCTTGTTGCGCCAGCGCTCCAACCAGTATTCGGTCAGCTTGCCGGCGGCTTCACGGCCACCCAGTCCGAACGACAAGGCCACCGCAACCGCGACCGCGCCGAGGGTCAGACCGAACGCCAACTGGACGATCTCGTTGGCGATGCCCATCGCGCGCAAGCCCATTGCGATGACCACACCGAGGATGGCGATGCGCGCCACCGATGCCAGTCCGGCGGTGTTTTCACCGCTGGCCCGGGCGATCGCGTTGTAGGCCATGTTGGCGAGCCAGAAGCCGATCACCAGGATCAGGCCGCCCAGGATGATGTCGCCGCCGAAACGGATGAAACTGGTGACCACGTCACGCACCTGGTAGAAGCCGAGTTGATCAGCGGCCTCGACCACGGCAAACAGCATCGCGAAAAACATCACCGCCCAATGCGCCAGTTGCGACGGCCGCGTGGTGCCGGTCATCGCCGCTCCCATGCCGATGCGGGCCGGCAAGGTGTCGAAGCCGGCGCTTTCGAGCAGGCGAGCGAGCAGGCCGGCGACGAAGCGCGCGACATACCAGGTGATCAGAATGATTACCGCCGCAGCGATGATGTGCGGCACGGCGTCCAGCATCTTGCCGAGCATCAGCGTGGCCGGGCGGGAGATCGCGTCGATGTGAAGCGCGTCGAGCGCGGCAATCAGCGAGGGCACCAGCACCAGGATGAACACGACCGTGCCGGCCAGGCGGGACAGGCGGATTTCGCTGTCGAGCCCGACTGTCTGGTTCAGCGAGTCGGCACCGGCGGCGCTCAGCAGGTTGGTGACCAACCCACGCAAGACCTTGGCGACCACGTAGCCGACGAAAGCAATCACGGCGGCAGCGAAAATGTTGGGCACCAGATCGAGCGCCTGCGTCATCATGTTCTGCACCGGTCCGAGCGTTCCGCCGAGGCGGAAGGCGCCCAGGATCGACGGCAGGAACATCAGCATCACAAGCCAGAACAACACATTGCCGACATTGCGGCTCATCGGCGACATGCCCGCGGCGGCACTCAGGCGCTCGTCCATCGAGGTCATCTGCATGGCCCGGGTGACTGCGGCACGCAGCACGGTGGCAATCAGCCATGCGATCAGGGTGAGCACCAGGCCAGCCAGCAGGTGTGGCAGGTAGCCGAGGATGTCCGACAGCAGCAGCGAGAACGGGTTCGACAAGCTGGACAAATCCAGCGTATTGAGCGCGGCGATGACCGCGCCGAGGATGATCAGCCAGAACACGCCGATCGCGACCGGGTGTTCGGCATCGATCCGGGTGCCGGTGCTTTCCTCGATTCGGCGGTTCACGCCGAGAAGTGAAAGCAGCCGCATCGTCGCGGCGCGGGCAATTACTGCGATCAGCCAGCCGATGGCAAAAACCAGGACGGCACCGACGATTTGCGGTATGTGACTTCCTATCGATGCCTGTAATGGCATCACGAATGCGTTGTAGTCCATGAACTGTCCTCCTCGATATCGGTGGGTTGGGTTAACGCAGGCGGGGAACGGTAATACATTGTGACGAATGGATACAGATCGGGCAATGGCGTGCGTTGCTGGGGACCTTCGCCCGCAATGAACGCGTCGCCGTTCGCCACGGCTGCCCGCCCGACCGCCAACCCGTCCAGCTGGATGCAGGAAACCGGCGTGCCGCCGGGCTTCAGTCCGCCAACTTTTCGGACAGAAACGGCTCGATGGCGGCGGCGCGCAGCGCGCTGTCGGCAGGTTTCGGAACGGACCTGGCCGGTTCTGTGAAGGCCAGATCACGCAGGCTCATGTGGCCCAGTTCGACCGAAATGGCGCTTCGAATCCGCGCCAACGTCGCTTCGACCACCTCAGGTGCCGGCAGGTGGGAAGGCGTCATGAAATTGTCTTCGCCGGCGCAGCGCACGGCGTCGAGGATGGCTTCGACCGTGATCAGGTCCGGATCGCGCCCGGGGAGGTAACGCGGCGGGTCGTCATCCGAGGCAATCAGCAGGTGCTGCTGTTGCAGCGCGTTGACGACGACCAGCAGGGAATGAGACGGTATGCCGAACGCCCGGGTGAACTCGGGCATCGACGCGGCCGGCTCTTCGCCCATGAAACGCCCAGCCACCAGGCTCATCACCGAAAGCGCGAGCCGTTCCCGGACCCGATTGCTCAGCCGCGGCTCACCGCCGCCGGCATACAGGTATTCGGGGCGCTGCACATAGAACGCGATGCTGGCGCCGAACAACAGCACCAGCCAACTCAGGTAGAGCCAGATCATGAACAGCAGCAGGATCGCGAACCCGGAATAGATTGCCGCGTAGCTGTTGGACGATGCTGCAAAGATTGCAAACACCCAGCCGGCTGTCTGCCAGGCGATGCCGCCGACGGCGCCGCCAATCAGGGCCGGACCGAAGCGCACCCGCGTATTTGGAATAAACAGGTAGACGAAGGTGAAGGCGGCGATGACCAGCAGGTAAGGGGTCAGCCGGCTCAGGACCTGCGCGACCTCGCCGAAAACGCCGAACTCCAGGATGCTTCGCACGGTGTCGATGTTCATCACGGTTGCCGTGATGCCCAGCGCAGAGAAAACGAGGATCGGGCCGACCAGCAGCACGCTGAGATAACGGCTGAACCGCTCGCCGAGCCGCCGCGGCTGCGGAATGTGCCAGATGTAATTGAGTGACTCTTCGATCTTCTGCAGCAACGAGATCGAGGTGTAGAGCAACATGCCCAGACCCAGCGCGCCCAGCACGCCGACATTCATTTTCTCGATGAAATCGATGATTTGTCCGGCCAGCTTGCTCCCTTCGTCGCCGAGCGGCTCGAGCAGCTGCAGCAGCAGCGGCTGGATCTGGTTCGAAACGCCGAAGGCCTTCAGCACCGAAAAACTCAGTGCCAAAAGCGGCACGATCGACAGCAGCGTGGTGTAGACCAGGCTCATCGCGCGCAGCGTCAGCTGGCCCATGATCAGGTCGCGCGCCAGCATCGACACGGTTCTGACGACGCGCAGCGCTCCCGCCTTCCACGCCGGCAATGACTGGTCTCGATGGGACCAGACCAGGTCATGCAGGCGCGCGGTCAGCCGGCGAGAATCCGACGGGCTGGTATTGGATGTCATCTGGACCCAGTTTAAGGGCAGGTCTGACGACGCTGTTTGAGCGGGCCTCCCACCATGCGCAGTCCCTCGGGCGGAGCGCGCTTTCAGGTGCGAGGCAGGGGTTGTCTGAGGGCCTTGCCCTGCCCTGCGCCCGTTCCTGGGGTGCCAACTACAATGCGCGGTTGGGTTGCCGGCATGGTGCTGCAGCCTTCATAGAGGATAGTCACGTGTTCATATCAGAAGCTTTTGCACAAGCAGCGCCGGCCGCAACGGGTGGGGTAGATTCGATGTTCGGCAGCCTGGGATCGATGTTGCCGCTGATTTTGATGTTCGTGGTGCTTTATTTCGTGATGATCCGCCCGCAGATGAAGCGGCAGAAGGAGCACAAGGCGATGATCGAGGCGCTGGCCAAAGGCGACGAAGTCGTCGTCGGTGGCGGAATGCTCGGCAAGGTCACGCGCCTCGGCGAAAGCTTTATCCACGTCGAGATCGCGAACGGCGTCGAGGTGCAGGTCCAGCGCGCCGCGGTGGTTCAGGTGTTGCCGAAGGGCAGCGTCAAATAAACGTCGGTTGGCGCCGCTAGCCGGCGCCGTTCGGGCTGTCCTTCGGGCCGCCCGGCATTGCGGTGTTTGTTATCGTGCCGGCCGAGCGCCGGATCTGCTGGAAATCGTCATGAATCGCTACCCGCTCTGGAAATATCTGATCCTCGCGATCGCCCTGCTGATCGGGATCGTCTATTCGCTGCCCAACCTGTTCGGCGAGGCACCGGCGGTGCAGGTCAGCAGTGGCAAGGCAACGGTCAAGGTCACTGCGGCAATCACCTCGCAGGTCGAATCGGCATTGAAGGCAGCCGGGCTGAATGCCGATTTCGTCCAGCTGGAAGGCCAGTCGGTACGCGCCCGGTTTGCCGATACCGACACCCAGCTCAAGGCCAAGGACACGATCAGCAAGGCCCTCAACCCAGATCCGGCCGACCCGAGCTACATCGTGGCGTTGAATCTGGTGTCGCGCTCACCGGTCTGGCTCACGTCATTGCACGCCTTGCCGATGTACCTCGGTCTAGACCTGCGCGGCGGGGTGCACTTCTTGATGCAGGTCGACATGAAGTCGGCGCTGACCAAGAAGGCCGAGTCACTGACCGGCGACATCCGCACCTTGCTGCGCGACAAGAACCTGCGCCACAGCGGCATCAACCGTGATGGCAATGGCGTCGACCTGCGCTTCCGGGATGCCCAGACGCAGACCGCAGCGCAAGACCTGCTGACCGAGCAGTTGCCCGATTTGTCGTGGACCGCGACCAGCGAAGGCACCGACTTCCTGTTGCGCGGGGCGCTCAAGCCCGAGGCCGAGAAGCGGGTTCAGCAGACAGCGATCCAGCAGAACATCACGACCTTGCACAACCGGGTCAATGAGCTCGGCGTGGCCGAGCCAGTGATTCAGCAGCAAGGTACCGACCGCGTCGTTGTGCAGTTGCCAGGCGTGCAGGACACCGCCAAGGCGAAAGACATCATCGGCCGCACCGCGACGCTCGAGCTGCGCATGGTCGACGACAGCGCCGAGGCCGCTGCAGCAGCCGGCGGCAACGGGCCGGTGCCGTTCGGCACCGAGCGTTATGTGGAGCGCGGCGGCTCGCCCTTGATCGTCAAGCGTCAGGTGATCCTGACTGGGGAAAGCCTGACCGACGCACAGGCCGGCTTCGACGGCCAGACCCAGGAGGCCGCGGTACACCTGACCGTCGATGCCAAGGGTGCGCGCATCATGCGCGACATTTCGCGCGACAACATCGGCAAACGAATGGCGATCCTGCTGTTCGAAAAGGGCAAGGGAGAGGTCGTGACCGCGCCTGTCATCCGCGGCGAACTCGGTGCACGCTTCCAGATATCAGGCCGCATGACAACCAACGAGGCTAGCGATACCGCGTTGCTGCTGCGCGCTGGCTCGCTTGCCGCGCCGATGGAGATCATCGAGGAACGCACCATCGGTCCGAGCCTGGGTGCCGAGAACATCGCCAAGGGTTTCGACAGCGTGATCTACGGATTCATCGCGATCGCGCTCTTCATGTCGAGCTACTACCTTTTGTTCGGCGTCTTCTCGACGCTGGCACTGGCCTTCAACCTGTTGTTGCTGACGGCGGTCTTGTCGATGCTGCAGGCGACGCTCACGTTGCCGGGTTTTGCCGCCGTCGCCTTGACGCTGGGCATGGCCATCGATGCCAACGTCCTGATCAACGAGCGCGTTCGCGAAGAGCTGCGCAACGGCGCTGCGCCCCAGGTGGCGATCAACAACGGCTACGAGCGCGCCTTCGCGACCATCTTCGACTCCAACATCACCACGCTGATCGCTGGCCTGGCGCTGCTGACCTTCGGTTCGGACCCGGTGCGCGGCTTCGCCGTTGTGCACTGCCTGGGCATCCTGACCTCGATGTTCTCCGCGGTGATGTTCTCGCGTGGCCTGGTCAACCTCTGGTACGGCAGCAAGAAGCGGCTCAAGTCGGTGTCCATCGGGCAAATCTGGAAACCATCCGAGGCCAGCGGCACGCTCGCCAAGCGCTCGTCGAGCGTGCGCGAAGCCTAGGGCCTGTTAACGCCATGGGAAGGCTCGCGTGAATCGACAAATGGGCGCCTGCAAGGCGTACGGTGCGGCCCAGGCTGGCCGCCTGGGCAAGCCGTGCAACGCGGCAGGCGTCCATTTGTCGAGATCACCCTTCGGGCCGGGGTGTGCCAAAGCCCGGGGCCGCGTTGCGCC
>JBBRID010000076.1:0-11993 GCA_038221635.1 Burkholderiales bacterium | reverse complement strand
GCGTGCGGCCTCCATCGGCCACGTCGATCTTCGCCTGCTCGGCGCGCGCAGCCAGCTCATGGCCAAGCCGTTCTTCGACCACCGTCAGCAGCCGCTGGTGATGGCGAAGATCGGCATAGAACCGGCGCATGCCGCGCAGTTCGGAAACCCGCTGCGGGCTGTACACGGTGTTGATCAGATGCCAGGTCGCCAGATCGAAATAGATCGCGCTCGGGACTTCGCGCGCCGGCGCACCAGCCACGCTGGGGCCAAATGCCTTGAAGCCGAACTCGGGCATGATCGCGGCCAGCTCGATGCGGCGGTCGAAATCGGTGCCTGCGACGTGCACGCCGTGGTTGGCCAACACGTCGTCGCGGCGATCCAGGCGGCCCGCATGCTGCGGCCCGACCCGCACCACTGAAAAATCCGACGTGCCGCCGCCGATATCGGCAACCAGCACGATTTCCTCTTCGACCAGCGCGCGCTCGTGTGCAAAGGCCGCAGCGATCGGCTCGTATTGAAACTGCACCTCGGCGAAGCCGACCCGGCGCGCCGCCGTTTCCAGCGACGCCTGCGCCTGGGCGTCCCGCAGCGGATCGTCGTCGACAAAGCGAACCGGGCGTCCAAGCACCACGCGATCGATCGTCGAGCCGGCCCGGGTCTCGGCGCAGCGTTTCAGGTGCAGCAGGTAGCCGGCAATTACATCGAGATATTTGACTCCGCGCCCTGCGCCGACATCGGTGGTCTGATCAACCAGCGCCGAACCGAGGATACTTTTCATCGAACGCATCAAGCGGCCATCAAGACCGTCGACATAGGCTGCGACCGCCGCCCGGCCAAAGGCCCGCGGCGGACCGTCAGTCTCTGGTCCTTCGACGAAATAGAACACCGCCGTCGGCATGGTGGCCTGGCCGTCCTCGAGCTCGACCAGCGACATCGGATCCGCAGAGTCGCGGCCGGGACTCGCAATTGCGGAGTTGGACGTGCCGAAATCTATGGCGCAGAATAGGCTGGAATCCAGACTTCGTTGCATGAATTGAGTGGCAGAAAGCCAGGGAATGCAGCGGGGGCGGGATTGTAGGGGTGGCGACGGCGCGACGTGCTGCGCGACACTTCACCATTCGGATTCAGCGGGGCATCAATGAACGGCTACTCCTCACCAACCAAGGACTTTGCCATTCGGCAGGTTGCGCGTTTCGACATGGCGCATCTCGTGGCAATGATCGCACTTGCCCTGACCGTGGTTGTTTTGGCGCCGTCGGCGCTGGCTGCCGACACGCCCGATGCACAGTCCGCCAGCCTGACGCTGAGCGCCGCCCGTGAACACATCGCCGGCAAACGCTGGCAGGCTGCGATCGACGAACTGAAACGGGTCAACGCCCGTCGCGATGCAGACTGGAACAATCTGATGGGTTATGCGCTGAGAAAACAGGCAACGCCCGATCTGGCCGGCGCAGAAAGCCACTACGACGCCGCGCTGCGGATCGATCCAAAACACCTCGGCGCGCTCGAGTACAGCGGCGAGCTCTACCTGATGAAAGGCGATCTCGCGAAGGCCGAAGGCCGGCTGCAGACGCTCGCCAGGGCCTGCAACGCATGCGAGGAACTGGAGGATCTGAAGGAAGCCACCGCGCGTTTCAAGTCAGCGGGCAACCGCTACCTGCCGAAGTAGTCCGGCGCGCCAGAGCCGGTCCACGTCGTCAGGTGCCGATCACTCCGCCGTCGTCGCGCCGAATCATCACTGTCGCCGAACGCGGCCGGTCGCCGGGTCGCCCACCGGGCCAGGTTGAATCCTTGCCCGGATCGGTGGGGTCGGCACGGCCTTGCGCCGCCTCGCCGGGGTGCTGGACATTGATGAACATCGTCCGGCCATCGGGCGTCAAGGTGGCGCCGGTGATCTCGCAGCGATTCGGGCCGGTCAGGAAGCGCCGCACCTCGCCGCTGCGCGGATCACAGGCCAGCATCTGGTTGTTGCCGATGCCTTGCAGCTCACCCTTGCCGATCTGCGAGGCCGAGGCGTCGGTCTGAATCCACAGCAGGCCGCGCTGATCGATCATCAGCCCATCGGGACAGGCAAAGGGGTCGCCATGGACATTGCCTTTCGCCTCGGCCCGCTCGTTGCGCTGATCGCCGGCGAGCAGCAGATGATCCCAGCGCAAGGTGTCGCCGTCGAAATCGCCGTCCTCGCGCCAGCGGATGATCTGGCCCATCACGTTGTTGGCGCGTGGATTCGCCGCATCGACACCGGGTTTGCCGGGTCGGCCGCGCTGGCTGTTGCTGGTCAGTGTGCAATAGACCTCGCGCGTGGCCGCGTTGATCGCCAGCCATTCGGGTCGATCCATCTTGGTCGCGCCGAGCAGGTCGCTGGCCTGTCGGGCCTTGACCAGCACTTCTCCCTGATCGGCAAACCCGTTGGCTGTGGTCAGCGGCCCCTGGCCATGCAGCAGGGGTAACCAGCGGCCGCGGCCATCGGTGTCGAAGCGCGCCACGTACAAGGTCCCGTGGTCGAGCAATTCACGGTTGGCCTGTGCCGCGGTCATGCCGTCGCGCGGTGCGGCAATGGCATCCCGGCTGACGAAGCGATAGATGTATTCGAAGGTCGCATCTTCGCCCGAATAGACCACCGCCCGGCCACCGCGTGTCACCGCCACCCACGCCCCTTCATGCGCAGCACGCCCCATCGCCGTTCGCTTGACTGGTGGCGACAACGGGTCCATCGGATCGACCTCGACCACCCAGCCGAACCGGTTGGACTCGTTCGGATGACGCACGGCGTCGAAGCGCTGGTCGAATTCGGCCCAACCGTACCAGCCCTTTTTCGGCAAGCCCCAGCGCCGCTGATGCGCATCGGGTGAATCACCGGCATCGAAATAACCGCTCCAGTTTTCTTCGCCCGACAGGTAGGTGCCCCACGGCGTCATGCCACTGGCGCAGTTGTTCAGCGTACCGAGAACAACGGTGCCAAGAGGGTCGCCGGCAGTGCGCAGCAAGCGGTGCCCGGCCGCAGGGCCGTTCAAGTGGCACGGTGTATTGGCAGTGATGCGGCGCGCAAACGGCGATGGGCGGACCATCTGCCAGCGGCCCGCCTCGTCTGCCGCCACCTCGATCACCGAGATGCCGTGCGCGGCCTGCGCCTTCGCCACCTTCTGCGCCGACCAGTGGGCCATGCCATCGGGATGCAGCAGGCCGTCGTCGCAATATTCATGGTTCATGACCAACAGCCCGCGGCGCGAACCATCGATCGCAACATAGTGGATGCCGTCATGGTGCATGCCCATCTGCACCGCCTGGTCGTCCGCGCTGTTGCTGGCGTCAGGTGCAAATTCGGGCATTCGTCCGGCGATGCCGACCGGCTCGCCCCAAGCCGCCAGTGTTGCCGTGTGATAACCGCGCGGCACGACCACCGTGTCGGTGGTGCCGGGCGGGACCGAATCGAAGCCGAGCAAAGGGCGCGCGGCAAGGGACCACGTGCCGGTCGCCGGCACGGCATTCACGCAGCCGGCGAGCAGCGGCGACAACAGGCCACCGATCGCGACGGCGGCGCCGCCACGCAACACCTGCCGACGCAGCGGGTCGCTCAGCTCGTGAATGCTCGGGTTGGTCGATGGATTGCTGTTCTCCATCGTCGAAAAATCCTTGGCCATTCGAATGGTTCTTGAAGACGTTGTGGTCCGATCATTATCCCGACCACCCGCTCGACCTCAGGCTTCAGAGTTTTTCGGATTCCCCTGACCTTGGCTGCCACTTCATCAGCCGCTTCTCGACCACACCGACGGCACCGTCGAGTGCCAGCGCAAACGCGGTCAACACCAGGATGCCGGCCATCACGGTGTTGATGTCGAACGAACCTTCGGCTTGCAGGATCAGGTAGCCGACGCCGCGCGCCGAGCCCAGGTATTCACCGACCACTGCGCCGACGAAGGCCAGGCCGACGCTGGTGTGCAGCGAGCTGAAGACCCAGCTGGTTGCGCTCGGCAGGTAGACATGGCGCAGCAGCTGGCGCTGGCTGGCGCCGAGCATGCGCGCATTGGCCAGCACCACCGGGCTGACTTCTTTCACGCCCTGATACACGTTGAAGAAAACAATGAAAAACACCAGGGTCACTCCCAGCGCCACCTTGCTGGCGATTCCCAGGCCGAACCAGACCGCGAAGATCGGTGCCAGGATGACCCGCGGCATGCTGTTCAGGGCCTTGATGTACGGATCGAGAATCGCGGCGGCCATCGGGCTCAGTGCCAGCCACAGCCCACATGCCAGCCCGAGCGCAGTGCCGATGCCGAATGCCAGCACGGTCTCGATCAGCGTGACGGCCAGGTGTTCGTAGATGTCGCGATTGACGAAGAACCAGGACCAGATGCGCTGGAAAATCTGCAGCGGCTCACCGAAGAAAAAGGCCGCCTGGCGATCATTCTCGAAGACAAAATTCGGCAGCAGACCGGGTACGGTCAACGCATGCCAGGCGGTGAAAACCAGAACCAGCAGGCCGATCTGCCAGACCCGCAGCGTGGCCGTACGGGGGCGAAGCCATTTCCACATCGTCAAGCCACTTTCAACTGTTGCTGGTAGGCCTTCAAGACCTCATCCCGGAGCACCGCCCAAATCGCGCTGTGCAGCGCGAGAAACTCTGGCGTTCCCTTGATCTCTGCGACATCGCGCGGGCGCTGCAGATCGATGTTGAATTCACCGATCGGCCGCGCCGCCGGGCCCGAGCTGAGGATCACCACGCGGTCGCTCATGGCGATCGCTTCGTCTAGATCGTGCGTGATGAACAGCACCGCCTTCTTTTTCGACGCCCACAGATCCAGCACCTCGTTTTCCATCCGCTGGCGGGTCTGGATATCGAGCGCCGAAAACGGCTCGTCCATCAAGATGATGCCGGGGTCGAGTGCCAGCACCTGGGCCAGGCTGGTTCGCTTGCGCATGCCACCCGACAGCTGGTGCGGGTAACGGTCGCCGAAACCGCCGAGGCCGACACGCTGCAGCCAGGCTTCGGCCTCCTGCCGCGCCTGCTCGGGTGCCACGCCACGAAATTCTAGCCCCGCCATGACGTTGGACAAGGCCGTACGCCACGGCATCAGGCTTTCGGTCTGGAACATGTAGCCAGCGCGCCGGTTGATGCCGTCGGCCGCACTCGCCAAATCTTCGCCGAAGACCTCGACCGTGCCGGTGCTCGGCGCGAGCAGACCAGCCGCCATGTTCAACAAGGTGCTCTTGCCGCTGCCGGTCGGCCCGACGACCGAGACGAATTCGCCGGCCTCGATCGTCAGATCGACGTCCTGCACCGCGGTATAGCGCTGCCCGGGCGCATCGGGCGAGACGAAGGTGCAGGAGACGCCGCTGAACCGCAACGCCGGCGGCCCGTCGACGCTCCTCATGCTTTCGGATATTTCGCCATCGCCTTTTTCACGAAGGCATTCGTCTGCACTGCGCCGAGGTCGAACTTGACGTCTTCGAGTTTGGCATCCGCGCTCTTCAAGGCACGCAGCGCGGTGGCGGGACCTGCATCTGGGAACATGCCGTCCGGCGACAACGCCGACTTGCTCGCCATGAAGGCATCGATATAGACGGCGCGATCGCCGAGCAGGTAACTCTCCGGCACCGCCTTCACGATATTGCTAGGCCCGGCCGCCTGGATCCAGCGATCGGCGCGAACCAAGGCATTGACAAGCGCCTGCACGGTGTTCGGGTTCTTGTCGATGAACGACTGCGGTGCATACAGACAACCGGCCGACATCGGACCACCAAAAACCTTCTCCGACTCGCTGACGATGCGGGTATCGGAAACGATCTTCAAGTCGCCACTGCGCTGCAGCAGTGTGATCACCCGATCGAGGTTGCTGATCGCATCGATCTGCCCGGAGCGCATTGCCGCCACCGCACCACTGCCTGCGCCGACACCGACGATGGAGACATCGGTTGGTTTCAGCCCGGCCTTTGCCAGCACGAAGTTGACCATCACATTGGTACTCGAACCCGGCGCGGTGACACCGACTTTCTTGCCCTTCAGATCGGCAATCGATTTGAAGTTGGGCATGGTCTTCGGATTGACCCCCAGCACGATCTGCGGCGCGCGTCCCTGCAGCACGAAGGCACGCATTGCCTGCCCTTTGGCCTGCATGTTCAGCGTGTGTTCGAAGGCACCCGAGACCACATCGGCGCTGCCGCCGACCACGGCTTGCAAGGCCTTCGAGCCACCGGCGAAATCAGCAACCGTGACATCGAGGCCTTCGGCCTTGAAATAGCCGAGACTCTCGGCAATCGTGAGCGGCAGGTAATACAGCAGGTTCTTGCCGCCGACCGCAATCGTGAGCGTCGACTTCTCGATGGCCTGGGCACGCGCAAGGTGAGGAACGGCCAGCGCAGCGGCGCTAGCGGCAATGAGGGTTCGGCGTTGCATGGAATGTCTCCTGAGCTCGATTGATGCAGATATATGAAAACTTGATTGTGCCGTGCTTGCGGCAGCACAATGATCGACATGAAAACCGTCTTGATCACCGGCGCGAGCCGAGGCATTGGCGCCGCGTGCGCCACCATGTGTGCCAAGCTGGGCTGGGCAGTCGCCGTCAATTACAGCCGCGATGCCGAAGCGGCGCAATCGGTAGCGGCCCAGGCCAGGGGCTTCGATGTTCCAGCCATCGTCGTGCAGGCCGACGTGTCAGACGAAGCGCAGGTGATGGCCATGTTCAAGCGCATCGATGCCGAGTTGCCGCCGCTGCACGGATTGATCAACAACGCCGGCGTGGTCGACGTGCAGATGCGGGTCGACCAGATCGAGAGGGCCCGGATCCAGCGCATGTTCGCGATCAACGTCTTCGGCACGATGCTCTGTGCACGTGAAGCCGTCAAGCGGCTCAGCACACGACACGGCGGCGTCGGCGGCAACATCGTCAACCTGTCGTCGGTGGCTGCCACACTCGGCTCGCCCGGCCTGTACGTCGACTACGCTGCCAGCAAGGGAGCGATCGACACCTTCACCGTCGGGCTGGCACGCGAGGTGGCGGCCGAAGGTATTCGCGTCAATGCCGTGCGCCCCGGAATCATCGATACCGAAATCCACGCGTCGGGCGGCCAGGCCGACCGCGCACAGCAATCGGTGTCGATGATCCCGATGCGCCGCGTGGGCCGCGCCGATGAAGTCGCCGAGGCGATCTGCTGGCTGCTCGGCGATAAATCGAGCTACGCGACCGGTGCGATTCTGGACGTGAGCGGCGGGCGCTGAGCGAACTGACCGCGATCGAACACTGCCGCCCGCCAACCCGTGCGAATACTCCTCGTTGAGGACGACAAGATTCTGGCCGACGCCTTGTCGCGCGCGCTGGTGCAGTCTGCCTACGCGGTCGATGTCGCCGATACCGGCGAACAGGCCGACACCGCACTCGTTGCGCAAGCCTACGACCTGGTGATCCTCGACATCGGATTGCCCGGGCTAAGTGGCCTGGACGTGTTGCGCCGACTGCGCGACCGCAAATCGCACGTGCCGGTGCTGATGTTGACGGCGCTGGATACGCTGGCCGACCGCGTGCGTGGCCTGGACCTCGGCGCAGACGATTACCTGGCCAAACCCTTCGACCTGCCGGAACTGGAGGCCCGTGTCCGTGCGCTGCTGCGCCGTGGCAGCAATGCCAACACACCGTTTCTGCAGCATGGCCGGCTGCGCCTGGATACGGTTGGCCGACGCGTTTTCCACGACGACCAACCGGTCGAACTGTCGGCGCGTGAACTGGCCGTGCTCGAGCTGCTGCTGCTGCGCGAAGGGCGCGTGGTCAGCAAGGAACACATGGTCAACCACCTCTACGGATGGGATGACGAGGTGGGCGCCAACGCGATCGAGGTCTACATCTACCGCATCCGCAGGAAACTGCAGCCGCTGGGTTGCGAGATCCGCACCGTGCGCGGCATGGGTTACCTGATGGAACGCATCGATGAATCGGCTTGAGCCGCGGCTCCAGACCAAACTGCTGGTCTGGTTGCTGGGACCCTTGCTGGCGCTGCTGGTGCTCGATACCGCCGTCACCTACTGGACCTCGCTGAACTTCTCGAACCGGGCTTACGACCGCTCGCTGCTGGAGATCGCGCGTGAGGTCGCGCTGCATGTCAAGGTCGATGAACGCGGCTCACGCCTGGAAATTTCTCCAGCGGCAGAACGCATTTTGCTGACGAACGAGGATGACCAGTTGGCCTACCGCGTTTTGTCGGAAGCCGGCACGGTGCTTGGTGGCCAAGCGCTGCTCGCCAGCCCGCCCGATTCCTTGCGAAAGGGCGATGACCCGATCTTCTACGGTGACGCCCAACGCGGCACCCCGGTGCGCGTGGCCGCGGTCTGGATGCCGCTGGAAGCAGCCGGGGCTGGCGGCTCCGCGATGGTGCTCGTACAGGTTGCAGAGACCATGAACAAACGCAATCGACTGGCCTGGGAAATCCTCGCCAACGTCGTGCTGCCGCAGCTGTTGCTGATCGTCATGGCAACAGCTGCCGTATACGTCGGCATCTCGCGCGGGCTGGTGCCACTTAAAGCCTTGCAGCGCGAGGTGTCGGATCGCTCGCACCGCGACCTGACTCCCGTGGAGCTGAATACCGTGCCCGGCGAGGTCAGGCCGTTGGTCGAAGAGGTGAACGAGCTGATGCGGCGCCTGGGCAAGACGCTGGATTTCCAGAGCCGATTCATCGCCGATGCCGCGCATCAGCTGAAGACGCCGGTGGCCGGCCTGAAGGCGCAGATCGAGCTGGCGCTGCGCGAGGACGATCTGCAACGAGTGCGCCATTCGCTGGCACAGCTCTACGTGGGCGTGGACCGCCTGTCGCGGCTGGTGCAGCAGCTGCTTTCGCTGGCCCGCAACGAGCCCGGCGCGACCGAAACGGTACGCCTGCAGGCGATCGATCTGAATGCCTTTGCGCTGGACATCAGCATGGAATGGGTGCCTGTCGCGATCAAGAAGGGGGTCGATCTCGGCTTCGAGGGCGCAACGCGGCCGGTGCTGATCGACGCCGAGCCCGATCGCCTGCGCGAACTGGTCAACAACCTGATCGACAACGCGGTGCGCTACAGCCAGGACGGTGGCCGCGTCACGGTCGCAGTCGGCAGCGTCGATGGTGACCAGGGCCGCCTCGCGATCAGCGACGACGGCCCGGCCATCCCGATCGAAGAACGCGGCCGGATATTCGAGTGCTTTCATCGGCTGCTCGGAACGCATACCGATGGCAGCGGCCTTGGCCTGGCGATCGTCAGCGAGATCGCAACGCTGCACGGCGCCAAAATCACGCTGGAGGAGGATGTCGACGGCATCGGCAACACCTTTAGCGTGTTTTTCCCCGCCAGCGGTGGCGCCAGTTCCTTGGCCTGAGCGTGCACCGTAAGCCTGGCGACAGCTTGGCGACATCTTGCTGACAGCAAGGCGGCAGGAAGGCGTCAGCCGGCGGCCCTAACCTTGATCGTATCGGAGCCGACAGGTGGCTCCCGTTCGTTTCGAGGAGTCAGGATGTCTTTCGCCAACCCCGAGTTCTGGATCGCTTTGCTCCAGATCATCATGATCAACATCGTCCTGAGCGGCGACAACGCGGTGGTCATTGCGTTGGCCAGCCGTTCGCTGCCACCGCAGCAGCAGAAGAAGGCGATCATCTTCGGCAGCGTCGGTGCCATCGGGCTGCGACTGGTGCTGACGTTCTTTGCGGTGATGCTGCTGGCCCAGCCCTACCTCAAGCTGATTGGCGCCGCGCTGCTGCTCTGGATCGGCGTCGGCTTGCTGAAAGGCGACGATGGCGAAGGCGATCTGGAGGCCCATTCGAATCTGGCCTCCGCCGTCAAGACCATCATCGTTGCCGACCTCGTGATGAGTCTGGACAACGTGATCGGTGTAGCAGCAGCCGCCAAGGGCAACGTGCCGTTGCTGGTCATCGGCCTCGTCATCAGCATTCCGCTGATCATCTACGGCAGCACGATGATCCTGAAGCTGATGGGCAAGTTCCCGGTAATCATCACCATCGGCGCCAGTTTGCTGGGCTGGGTGGCTGGCGAAATGGCCATTTCCGACCCGGCAGTGACGGGCTGGATGGACGGTCACCAAGTGATCCACATGCTGGCGCCGGCGGTTGGTGCGGTGCTGGTCGTGCTGACCGGCAAATGGCTGCTGGCGCGCTCATCCCAGGCGCGCGATGCGGCTCCCCAGGCGGCAGGCTGATCTCCAAGGAGCTGGCATGAGACGTATCCTCGTCCCCATCGATTCGGCCAACCCTGCGCGAATGACGGCAGCGGTGGCCCAGGCCCTTCGCATTTACGCCCAGGAGCCGGTGACCGTGCATTTGCTGAGCGTGCAACCACTGGTCAACGGTCACGTTGCGATGTTCTTCGAGGCCAAGGAGCTCAATGAATTGCGACTTCGTGCCGGCACCGAGGACCTTGCCCAGGCCAAGGCCTTGCTGGAAAGCCACAAGGTGCCGTTCCAGAGCAGCGTGTGCATCGGCCGCAGCGCCGAGACGATCGCCCGCACGGCGCGCGAACTCGGCTGCGACCGGATCGTGATGGGGTCGGATAAATCATCCGGCCTGCCCGGAAAGTTGTTCGGGTCGCTGGCGCAGCAGGTGCGACAGTTGCTTGGTGGCTCGGACGGGTGCCAGGTGATCGAGCCTTGAACGAGGTCGTCGGCCCCAAAAAAATTTGTAGGAGCGGCTTCAGCCGCGCTTCGGGCTTTCGACAGGCCGGGCAAAAAACCAACACAGAACCCAGCGCTTCATCGCCGCTCGACGATCACCGGCACGAGTTGCAGCGAGTCGCGCAGACGTTGCGCCACACCGGCGGCTTGGTCGCGGTCGGCATAAGGGCCGGCCTGCAGGCGGTGCAGTTCGGCATCGCTGCGCACTGAAAGCGCCGGAGCGATCCAGCTCAGATCGGCAACCACCTGACGCTGGAAATTCTCGGCGCCGTCGCGAAATCTGAACGCGCCGAGTTGCACCCAGAAGCCGTCAAATTCGCTCGGCGCCGTTCGCTGCCTCTGGGCGGCATCGCTGGTTGGCAGTTGGGTGACGGCAAACGCCGCAGGCGCTGCGACCGGCAATGGCGTGGCGACGGCAGCGGCACGCACCGCGACCTCTGGAGCCGGTTCGGCCCGATAGGCCGTCGCGCGTTCGGGCCTCGGTTCGTCGATGCGGGCAAGCGCCGATTGTCGAGTGCGCCGGGTCGGCTCGCTGCTCACTGCCACAACGACCGCTGGTCGCTGTGAATCACGCCGCCAGCTACCGGCCTGGATCTCGCTGTTCGTGATGCGTTCGATCTCGACCGGCGCGACACCACGCAACAGATCGAGCTTGAACGCCGCGGTGTAACTGAGGTCGATGATGCGCCCCGGATGGAACGGGCCGCGGTCGTTGACACGGACGATCACCTCGCGTTGGTTGGCCGGGTTGCGCACCCGCACGAAGCTCGGCAACGGCAAGGTCGGGTGGGCAGCGCTCATCGCATACATGTCGTAGCGCTCACCGCTGGCCGTCGCGCGGCCGTGAAATTTGCGGCCGTACCACGAGGCCAGACCCCACTCCGTATGCGGCACGTCTTCGGTGATCGGCGTGTAGCTGCGGCCCATCACCTCGTAGGGGCGCATAGCCCCGCTGCGCAGCGGCTCGACTGTCGGCTCGGCGTCGGGAACACTCGCCAGATCGGCGGGCAGGGACTGACCAGGGCCATCAACTTCCCAGGCTGGCGCGGCGCCCGGCCGAGCAGGCTGTGATCGCGGGCTGCCGCTGCTGGCACAAGCCACCAGCAGGGCCGCGCAGCCAATGACCGCAATCATCCGCGACGCCCGGGCGATAACGACAGCGCTCCCGCTCGATCGATTGAGTGGCGCAGCAAGCTGGGGTTGATCGGTCATGGGCGCCACCCTAACCGAAACGACCTGCTCCGCCAAATCGGCGCGCCAGGATCGTTGCCACGCACATCGCCACCGCTCCGGCCGGCCGCCTTGCTGTGCACTCAATTCGCGCCGACCAGACCCTCCTTCACCTCGCCGCCGGCCAGCGCGCGAATC
>JBBRID010000075.1:0-12045 GCA_038221635.1 Burkholderiales bacterium | reverse complement strand
AGCGAGAATCGGCCCCAGCGAGGACAGTTCTTGCCGGATTTGCAGCCCCATAGCCCAGCTATGGGGCAAAAAGACGGTGAGAAATGGACCGCTGCGGTCGATTCGCAGCCGACGCTCCCCAAGCCCGACAGGCTCCTAGGGGGATGTGCAGCGAGGTCTGGCCACCCGCCAGGACGGGCTTGTCCGCCTCAAGAACGATTTTTGTGCCCGTGATCCTTTTGAGCTCGCGGCGGTGCGCTAGTCATCGAGGCCCGCTGTCAGCGGGCCGCTTGATTCCAGACGAGGCACCTCGATGACTACTCCGATCCGCGCCCCGGGCGCTTTGACTTGCTTGTTTGCGTTGGCATTTGCGGTCGCCCTGACGGGTTGCGGCGGCGACGGAGATTCTGCGTCAACCGCGGCTCCGGTAGCGCCCGCTCCCGCTCCCGCACCTGCACCTGCACCTGCACCTGCACCTGCACCTGCACCTGCACCCGCACCCGCACCCGCACCCGCACCCGCACCCGCACCCGCACCGTCCATCACCACCGTGAGCGGCGCTGTCGTCAAGGGGCCCGTGTCGTTGGCGCAGATCTGCGCCTACACCGTGGCGGCCAATGCGCGAGGCACGCCACTGGGCGGCTGCACCACGTCGGACGCGTCCGGCAACTACAGCCTGGCTGTACCGACGGCCAGCGGTTCGTTGTGGATGGAGGCCGCTGGCGGCAGCTACCTGGATGAAGTCACGGGGACGACCTCGTCGGTGCCGGCAGGCTCACCGATGGTGAGCCTGGTTGCTGCGAATGGTGCCAGCGTGACGGCCATGCTGACCCCCCTCACCACCTTGGCGCTGAATGCCGCTCGTGCGGCCACGCCGAGTGGCGGCTCGCTGAACGCAACGAGTTACGGCACTGCCGCTGCCCGGTTGCTGCGCAGCTTCAACCTGCCGGCCGACCTGGACATCACCACCACGGCACCCACCTTTGGCGCCGCCATCAACAGTTACGGCAGCGCGCTGACCGTGGTGTCGAAGATGGTGGTCAACGGCATCACGCTGGCCGCGATCCTGGCGACTACCGATCCGGCCGCGCTCGCTGCGGCCTTCGCTGCAGCGGCGGCACCGCCGCCGGCGGGAGGCGGCGCTGCCGCTTCGCCCATTGCCAGTGGCAGCTTGACAGTGAGCGGCTTGCCGGACTTCACGCCGCAGCCGACCGGCTTCGAGGTTTCACTGTCGTCCGCCTCGTCGCTGCGCGCCGGCTATCGCTTCTTCATCGAGACGCAGCGCACAGTCGGTGTCGGCACCACTACCGACCGGCGCGAGCTGAAGATCGAGCCGATCACCGGCGCTGGCTACACCGTGTCGCTGTTCGACTCGGCCACGCGTGAGCTGAACCTGTGCACCAGCAACTGCGCGGTTTCATTCAGCGCCCCGAGTGGGGCCACCCACCCGGTGCAGGTGAGCTTCAGCAACCTGAGCTTGTCCGGAAACCGCGTCATCAACGGCACGATGACTGGCGACGCGCCCGGCGCAGCCTGGACCGTGGCCGACCTGCCCGGCGGCAGCACCAGCAGCCTGACGCTGAGCGGCGTGGCTGTCGGTGTGCTGGGTAGCACCGACAGCACGCTGGAGGTAGGCGGCGGCGCCTTGTTGCGGACCATTGCCTTGCGTTTGTCCGATGGCTCGACCCTGTCTCTGCAACGCAGCGGCAGCGCGCCGTTCACGATCAGCCGCGTCGTGCCGCCCGCCACCCTGTCCGCCTGTGCCACAGCCTGCAACATCACCGTGGATGACGGCGGCGGGACGCGAATCAACTTCGCAAGCACCTCGCTCAGCGGTGGCCCGGTGTTGAACGGCATTGTTGACTACGCTCGTACCAGCGGCAGCCTGACCAGCAGCGACCTCGGCAGCTTCGCGCCCACCGCGAGCAGCATTGAATCGTTGAACAGCAAGCGCACGCTGACATTCAATGTGCTGGGCACGGCAGCGCAAGCGGGTCTCAGCCTGGTCACCGTAGAGGTGGTGGGGAGCCGTGTGGTGCGGGTGCAGGCCACGGTGGGCATCGCCACCCAGGTCTTGAGCTGCTTCGACAACGGCGCCGCCATCGGCATCCCGGTCTGCGCCGGGGTCGCCGTGGCGGCCGACGGCCGCACGGTGAGTTTCGACAACGCCGTTCTGCGAGGTGGCCCGTTGGGCGCGGCGGCGCGCAATGTCACCTTCAACGGCACCGTTGTGGCCAAGGGCCCGTGACCCTGCATCACACCTCGACCACGCGCTCGGCGCAAGACGACTTCCAAACGTCGCCGGGCCTTCACCACTTGCCTACCCACACCATGCACTCACGCACCTTTCACACGCTTGCCGCTGCCGGGCTGACCGCCCTGCTGCTGTTGTTCGCGCCAATCGGCCACGCCAAGACGGAGACCACGCCGCTCACGGTCGATGCCAACTTCAATGCGGCGGCCGTCGCCGCGAGCGGGTTCACCATCGCCTCCGACACGCAGGCCCTCAAAGGTATCAAGCGGGTGGCCGTCGCGGTGTTTGCCGTCGAGTTCATCACGGCAGACAACGTCAACGCGCAGACCTCCGGCTTCGGCGCGGCGGGCCGGGCTTCGTCGTCGCTCTACTACAAGCTGTTGGGCGTGGCCGAGCCCGACTTTCAGGCCATCACCGACGTGCTGTACACGCGTTTCGTCGATGAACTCAAAGCCAGTGGCGTCGATGTGGTCGATGCGAGCCGGGTGGTGTCCTCAGCCACCTACCGCAAGCTGGTGGCCGGCGGTAGCGCAGCGCCCATCAAGAGCGACACCACCATGATGATGGCGCCCGCGGGCCTGGGCATCTACGGTTTTGCGGGGATGGGGGGTGGCAACAGCAGCAAAGGGCGCAGCCTGTTCGGTGCGTTGTCGGATGTGGGTGCCGGCTTTGCGGCCGTGGGCGCCATCGGCGACTCCATCGCGCTGTCCTCGGAATTGGACGCCAGCCTGATCGAAGTGCGCATGCGTGTGAACTTCGTTCAGCTCAGCGACGACAACAAAGGCTTCTTCGGCCGCCTGGCGGGCAGCGCACAGGCCTCCGGCAAAGCCTTCCCCAGCGTCGACAACGTGATGGCCAGCGTGCAGTCCGGCCCGCTGCGCAGCACCTTGACGTTGAAGCACAGCCTGTCACTGGACACGGCGGCTTTTGCGGACGTGCGCGAGAAGGCGACCACGGCGGGCGATGTTGCGGGCGCGGTAGCGGTGGGTCTGTTGCGAATGGCCATCGGCAGCAAGGACAGCAGCAGCAGTACCGAGCTGGAGGTGATGGCCGACCCCGTGCGCTATCGGGAGGTGGTGGGTGCCGGACTGGGATCTGCGACCGGCATGTTGGTCACGCGGATGAAAAGCGAGCGCTGACGCGCCGGCAGCCAGTGCAGCCGCTGGCCCGTCGAGCCGCTGCACCCCGCTGATAATGCCGCACGCCCGACCGCAGAGTCGTCGACAGGCGCCTTCACCGATCCCGTCATGACGCCTGCCGAATCCTGGGTCGCCATCAAGGCACTCTTCGAAACCTGCTCGGAGCTTCCCGCGCCTGCCCGCGAACGGCTGATCGCCGCCTCGGCGCTGGACCCCGCGAGCCTGGCCGAATTGCAGAGCCTGCTGGCTCATCACGACGCGGCCGACCGAGCTGGTGAATTCATGGTCGAGAGCGCCGCCCAGCAGCTGGTGGAAGTGTCTGTGCTTCAGGGCCAACGCCTGGGTGCCTGGGAAATCGTGCGTGCAATTGGCTCCGGAGGCATGGGCGAGGTGTTCGAGGCCCGTCGCGCCGACGGCAGCTTCGAGGGTCGCGCCGCCGTCAAGTTGCTCAAGCGCGGCATGGACAGCGCGGCTGTTCTACAGCGATTCGCGCAGGAGCGCCATGCGCTGGCGCGCCTGAATCATCCGCACATCGCGCGCTTGCTGGACGCCGGTGCCAGCGAGGATGGTCTGCCTTACTTCGTGCTGGAGTACGTGGACGGGCAGGGCATCGATCTGGCCGTGCACCACCTGGCGCTCGAGCAGCGGCTCAGGCTCTTTCTGCAACTGGCCGACGCGGTGGCTTACGCGCACCGCAACCTGCTCGTGCACCGCGACCTGAAACCTGGCAACGTGCTGGTGGACGCCGACGGCCAGGTCAAGCTGCTGGACTTCGGCATTGCCAAGGCGCTCGACCCGCTGGAAGGCCACGATGGCCAGACGACCGTGGGCGGCGTGCGTCCCTACACGCCGAATTACGCCAGCCCCGAGCAGGTGCGCGGCGAGCCTGTGAGCACCGCCACCGACATCTACAGCATGGGCGTGCTGCTGTACCAGATGCTCACCGGCACGCGGCCCACAGGCCGCAACGCCCTGACGCCGGCCGAGGCCGCGCGCAGCGTGCTGGAAGACGAGCCCACTCGGCCGAGTCGACTGTCGGCCAACGAGGCGCCGGACCCGCAGTGGCTGAGCACTCGCAAGCGCCTGGTTGGGGATCTGGACAACATCCTCCTCAAGGCCCTGGAAAAGACGCCCGAGCGCCGATACATCAGCGTCGAGGCACTGGCCGCCGATGTCACGGCCTACCTGGAGGGCCGACCTGTCAGCGCGCGCCCGGCCAGCGCGGTCTACGTGCTGGGCAAGTTCGTCAAACGAAACCGTTGGGCGGTGCTGGTGGGTCTGGTGGGTGGCACCGGCCTGGTGACCGGACTGGCCGCCACATTGGTGCAGGGCCGCCTCGCGTCGGCGCTGGGTGTGGCCGGCCTGGCGGTCGGCCTGGGAATGGCCATGGTTCAGGGCTGGCGTGCCGAGCGCGCGCGTGCCCGCGCCGAAGGCCATGTCGCAGAGCTGCGCAAGCTGACCAACCGGGTGGTGTTCGACTACTACGACGGCGTCGAGCCCCTGCCGGGCTCTATCAAGGTTCGCGAACAGATGCTGGCCGATGCCGTTCAGTACGTGCGCAACGTCGAGCCGCAAGTCGACAACGATCCAGAGCTGGCCTGGGAGCTGGCCCGCATTGCCGACCGCCTGGCCCGATTGCAAGGCAGTACCTACAGTGAAGGGCTGGAGAAACTTCAGCAGGCTCATGAAAGTTTCGAAGCGGCATTGCGCCTGGTGGACCTGGCCAGCGCCGGCCCGGTGCGCGATGCCGAACGGCTGCTCGACTGCGCGGTGATCGTGGTCAGTGCCAGTCTGTTCGACCAGCGCCAGGGCCGTTTGTCGCCAGTGGCGGCCCCCGACCCTGCGGTGCCACCGGCGCCCGGCCAGCCCAGGCGGCGCGACACGCTCAGTGGCCTGTGGCATGCGCGGCAGCTGATCGATCGCGCGGCTGAGTTGCAGCCTTCGCATCCGCAGATGGCGGTGCATCTGGGTACGCTGCGCGGTCGCATGGGTCTGTTGCTTGGCCATGGCACCTCCGAAATCAATCTGGGACGTTGGCGTGAAGCGCAGGCGCATCTTCGAGCGTCGCTCGATCACATGCGGCACTACGCCCAGTGTGCGCCTGACAATCCGGACAGTTCCCGGCAGTTGGCGTGGGCGCTGGTCAACCTGGCGTCGTGGGAGCGCCTTTGCGGCGATCCTGCGCAGGGCCTGGACCTGGTGAGCGAAGCGATCCAGGCCATCGACCACGCGGCGCTTCTGATGCCAGACAACCGCACCTACAGCGCCATGGCAGGCCTGATGCGAACCCACCTGGCTGCCGCCAAGGCGGATGCCGGCGACGTCGACGCAGCGGTTGCAGATTGCGACGAAGCCCTCGCCCGTCTGGCGGCCTCGACCGCGGTCGACCCCGACAACGCGGTGAGCCGCCGCGATACCGCGCTGATCAGTGCGCTTCAAGGGCGCATGCTCATCGAGCATGGTCGCGCGACGGCGGCGCTGCCACCCCTGCGGCGAGCCTGCGCCTTGTTGGCATCGCTGCCCGATGCGGGCACCGACGCCTATGTCACACGCTGGCGTGCCGAGGCCGGCGCCGCGCGGGCCCGGGCTGAACTGGACGGCGCGGGCGATGCGACCCTGGCCATCAAGCTCGTGGATGAAACGCTGAGACTGCTGGATACCAATCAGTCCACACGCTCGGCACCACACGCGGCCCGCATCGTGCGTGCCCAGGCAGAGGCCACCGCCGGTGCGGCTTGGTTGCGGTTGGGCGATGCCGCAACCGCGGCCCGCCGCCTTGATGCCGCGATGGCCCACTGGGACGCATTCGAACGCGATGGCGAACCCCTGCCGCGAGCGCTGGCCGCTCGCCGGACATTGACCCGGGCCGAGCAGGCCGAAGCGCAGGCCATGGGCCGTTCCGGACCGCCTGCTGCGCCGGGCATGCCGTTGCAACAGGACGGCTGGTTGTGAAGCGTCAAGAAATAAACTCTTGTCGCTTCACAACTAGACTGCCCGATTGGCCACTGCCGAAAAGGACACCCCATGAGTACCGATACCGCCCGCACGAGTCTGCAACTGCGTTCATTGATTCGCGCCAACGGCGAGCTCGAAGTCTCACTGCAGGACGTGCAGGTACCCGAGCCCGCGGCTGACGAGGTTATGGTGCGCATCGAGGCGACGCCGATCAACCCCTCGGACCTGGGCCTGCTGTTCGGCGCGGCTGACATGAGCACGGCCGAGGTGACGGGCACGCCGGACCGTCCGGTGCTGAACGCGCAGGTGCCTGAAAAGATGATGAAAGCCATGGCTGGGCGTGCCGACGAGTCGATGCCGGTGGGCAACGAAGGCGCTGGCGTGGTGATCAAGGCCGGAAGTTCTGCCGCAGCGCAGGCGCTGCTGGGCAGGACGGTGGCGATGATCGGCGGCGCGATGTACGCACAGCATCGCACCATGAAGGCCGAACAATGCCTGTTGCTGCCGCCCGGCACCACCCCGGCCGAAGGTGCTTCGTGTTTCGTCAACCCGCTGACTGCGCTGGGCATGGTCGAGACCATGAAGCGCGAGGGGCATACCGCGCTGGTGCACACCGCGGCGGCATCGAACCTGGGCCAGATGCTCAACCGCATTTGCCTGAAGGACGGCATCGGGCTGGTGAACATCGTGCGCAAGCCCGAGCAGGCCGCGATGCTGCGCGAGCAGGGCGCCAAGCATGTTTGCAGCACCGCCTCCCCCGACTTTCTCGCCGAGCTGACCGATGCGCTGACCGAGACCGGCGCCACCATTGCCTTCGATGCCATCGGCGGCGGCAAGCTGGCTGGCCAGATCCTGACCTGCATGGAGGCGGCGATCAATCGCACCGCCAAGGAATACAGCCGTTACGGCTCGGCGGTGCACAAGCAGGTCTATCTCTACGGCATGCTGGATCCGGCGCCGACCGAGTTCAATCGCAGCTTCGGCATGGCCTGGGGCATGGGCGGCTGGCTGCTGTTCTCGTTCCTGCAGAAGCTCGGCCCGGCTGCCGGGCAGAAGCTGCGCGAGCGCGTCGCCGCCGAACTGAAAACCACCTTTGCCAGTCACTACACACGCACCCTCTCGCTGGCCGAGGCGCTGACCCCCGAGGCCATTGCCATCTACGGCCAGCGTTCGACCGGCGCCAAGGTGCTGATCGACCCGAGCAGGGGCCTGCCGGCGTAGCTTGTCGTCGGTATCGGGCTTGATGCTCAGCGGCGGATGGCAAGGTGGAGCGGGGGCGATTTTCACGACCTCTTCCAATTCGCTGATGCTGCGGATCACCAGCGTCGGTCTTGCCCACGGTGCCGACATGACAACGCGGGGCCGATATGCTGGCGGGTATGAACAATCCTTGTCTCTTCACCGCGCTCGTGATGGCGACGGCCTTGACCGGTTGCGCAATGCCGACGGCCCCGACCGCCACTGCGCTGTCCTGCGTCTTGCCGAGCAATTGCGTCAGCACGCTCGACGGCGGCGCCTCACCGCTGCGTTTTGATGGCGACGCGACCCAGGCCATGGCGCACCTGCAGCGAACATTGGCCAGCTACGCCGACGCGCGCATCGTGCGCAGCGACGCAAGCACCGTCGACACGGTCTTCAGCACCGCAGCCGGCTTCGAGGACGAGGTCGCGTTTCGCATCGACGCGGCGCAGCATCGTATCGACTACCGTTCGCGCTCGCGCCTCGGGCTGTTCGATTTCGGCAAAAACCGCACGCGCATGCGCGAGTTCGCCGAGCGCTTCGCCGTCAACCCGCCGCGCTGATGGGCGGTACCGCGTCGGGCCGCGCTGCGGGTGATTGCTTTGCCATGCGTGCGGCCGTCATGTCTAACGCAGTCAGGCTGCCGATCGCCACTATCCCCGCGGCGTTGCGAGCCCTGGCCCCTGCGCTGCCGTCGTGGTGGCGTAGCAGCGTCACGACGTCGAGCGCATTGGCCATGCTGCGCCGATGCAGCCAACGGGCCTTGTCGTCAGCCACCAGCAGCGCCACCCCACCGACGACCGTGCGCAACCCGCGCAACCGCATCCACCATGCCGCAAGGCCCACCGACACCGCGTGACGCGTCCGGCGCGGGGCCAGCAGCTCTGCAGCACCGATCGCGATGCTGAGCCACGCGATCCCTCGCACCAACGCCTCGGTGTCGCGTCGGCGCTGTTCGGCGCGGGCGTCAACATCCATCGACTCGGCTCCGGTCGGTTGGGCTGCGGTTTGGCTATCCATGGCGGTCTCCTTCCTTGTTCTGCGATTCCGTGGGGTTGTGAAATTTCGATGGCAGCGCGCTAGCGCACGACCGTCGCATCGTCGAGGCGGGTACTGCTGTCGATCCGTGCCTGAGCCAGTTGCGCGGCACTGATGCGGGCTTCGCTGAGGTTGGTGCCGCGCAAGTCCGCGCCGGTCAGGTCAGCGCCGGTCAGGTTGGATGCCGTCAGATCGGCGCGGACCAGATCGGCACCGCGCAAATCGGCCTCGGACAACTCGGCCCCCCGCGCGAAGCTCGTGTTCAAGCGGTGGTCCGCCTGCTCGTATCGGGTGAATCGTCTGCATGTCTTCTTCCTTCATTTCGGTGCTGCAGCGACGCCGCATCAACATGTCAGTGACATCATCGTCCGAAAAGTTCCGCGTTGCAGCGGCTTGGGATGTCGTTGCGCAACCGGAAATGCGCTCTTGGCGTGGTCATAATTGATGGATTCAATGTGTCGGGCTTGCGCGCGGATGCGTGAGTTCGGTGCGGTGTGCTGTGATGAAGCGCGCTAGAACCTTGTCAGATTGCCGGAATATCACAAATGTCCAGCCCATCGAACCCTTCTGAAATTGCCCGCGAAACCTTGACAAGGTTGGCCGTCCGCAAGCTGGTTCCGACACCGGAAAATTATGCGCAGGCTTATCAGGAAATCGCGGCATCGGCGGCTGCGCCGACGCAGATTGCGGTGGTCCACACGGAGCAGTCGAAACCTGTGCCAGCCTGGCCGGATCTGATCCGCGAGTTGCTCAAGCAACTGGATACGGCCCATCGCGGAATACCTCTTTCGAGAAAGAAGGATGGGGTTCAGACCGTCCTGAAAAACTACTCCTCCAATGGCAACACCTTGTTCGAGAAGTTGCAGGGATTGATGAAGTCGTGGGTCGCGGCGCCAACCGTCCCAGCCTTGGATGCCAGCGACTTGGCGGTATCGCATCCCAAGGGAGCCGGCACGCCGGCACATGCCACAGCAGTTGAGTCAATTGGACTGGGCGCGAAAGCCTGCAGCGAGCTCGTGGTGCAGTTACGAGAAATGCTCGCGCAGACGCTGGAAATCTCGTCGGGCAGCCAAACTGATCTGCGCGCCGAGAGCAAGCGACTGGCTGAGCAGGTTCGTTTCAGCGGCGATCACGAGCAGAACCATCGGTTGTCCGAGCAAATGCGCCAGCACTTGGACAAGCTCGAGTTCCGTGACAGCGAGCGAACCGATGTTCAGGAAGGCGTCGTGCGTCTTCTGCGCTTGTTGGTCAACAACGTTGGCGAGTTGTCATCTGACGACGGATGGCTGCACGGACAAGTGTCCGTGCTGCGGGAAATTCTCTCCCACCCGATGGACAAGAAGTCGATCGCCGATGCCGAAAGAAGTCTGCGCGATACCATGATCAAGCAAGGCTCGCTGAAGCAAAGCCTGGTCGACTCCAGGACCACGCTGAAGAACCTGCTGACCACCTTTGTCGATTGCCTTGCCGACGTCACCGAGCAGACGGGTGAATACCACTCGAAGATCGAAGGCTACAGCCAGCGAATCAGCAGTGCGAACAACATCTCGGATGTGAGCCATCTGCTGGATGAAATCATGCTCGACACGCGGGCCATCCAGGCCAATGCGTTGCATTCACATGCAGAGTTGATCTCGACGCGCAAGCAGGCGAATGATGCGCAACAGAGGGTCCGACAGCTCGAACATGAACTGGAACTCGTCAGCGGAAAAATGCATGAAGACCAGTTGACCGGCGCGCTCAACCGGCGGGGCATGGACGAAGCGCTTGCTCGTGAAATTTCACGCTCCGACCGCCAATCAACACCGATCAGTCTGGCGCTGCTGGACATCGACAATTTCAAGCAACTCAACGACACACTGGGCCATCAGGCCGGCGACCAGTCGCTGGTGCACTTGACGACGGTCATCAAGGAAACGCTGCGCCCGACCGACACAGTGGCCCGCTACGGCGGCGAGGAGTTCATCATCATCATGTCCGAAACCGCGCTTCAGCTGGCGGTCGAGAGCATTACCCGCCTGCAGCGCGAACTCACCAAGAAGTTGTTCCTGCATAACGATGCCCGCAAATTGATCACGTTCAGTGCCGGGGTCGCGCTGCGCGGCAGCGAGGAGCGCGCCGAGGATCTGATCAACCGTGCTGACCAGGCCATGTACCAGGCCAAGAAGGCCGGGAAGAATCGCGTGGTGGCGGCCGACTGATCGGTTGCCGGGGCGGGCGGTCAGTCCCTCAGCGCAGCTGACGCGCAGCACGTCGCCGCGGGCCGCAGACGGGCCGTGTTGCGGCACGTCTGCACCGTTCGCTCAGGCTTCAGTCAGCATTCGGATCCCGACCCGTCCAGGCGCTGCGATCGATGTTGAGGTCGGCAAATTTGTCGGGATCCAGCACCGGACGCGCAACGCCTGCCTTCAGTTGTTCCCTGAAGTCGACCAACAGGCGCTTGGCGATCGGGAACAGCATCATCAGCGCCAGCAGGTTCACCACGGCGAGGATGCCCATCATCGGGTCTGAGAAGAAAAACACCGCCGAGGCCCCGGGTGCCACGGCGCCAAGAAAAACGATCGCCATCACGACAATGCGCAGCGCGTGCGTCGCCAGCGGATTGGCGATCATGAACGACAGCGCGTTTTCGCCGAGGTAGTAGTTGTAGATGATCGAGCTGAACGCGAACAGCACGATTGCTGCGGTGAGCGCGTATTGCGCCCATTCGCCAAGGTGCGAAACCAGCGATTGCTGGGTCAGCACGACGCCGTCGATCCCCTCGGCACCGGGTACGTAGACCTTGCCGAGCAGGATCACGAATGCGGTGCAGCTGCAGATGACGAAGGTGTCGATGAAGACCGAGAAGGACTGCGTGATGCCCTGGCTGATCGGGTGACGCACGTCCGCAGTGGCAGCCACATTGGGTGCGGAGCCCAGGCCGGCCTCGTTCGAGAACAGACCGCGGCGCAGCCCCTGGGCGAGTGCCGCGCCCATGCCGCCGCCAACGGCCTCTTCGAAGCCAAAGGCGTTGGCGAAGATCGACCGGATCACGCCCGGCAACTCGGTAATGTTCATCACGATGACCAGCAAGGCCAGCCCGATGTAACCCACCGCCATCACCGGCACGATCACGTCGGCCGCTTTCGCGATCCGGTGGATACCCCCGTAGACGATGGCACCGGTGCCGAGGGTCAGCGCGATGCCGGTCCACAGGCGGTCGATGCCCATGCTGTCTTGCGCAGCACCAGCCACGGTATTGCCCTGGAAGGCGTTGAAGCCGAGCGCGAATGCGGCGATCAGGCAGACCGCGTACAGGGTGGCCAGCCAGCGATAGTCAGCTCCAAGCCCGGCGATGATCGACTGGGCCGGCCCGCCGCGAAAGCTGCCGTCGCGCTCGCTGCGCTTGTACAGCTGCGCCAGTGAGCATTCGATCAGGCTGGTGGCCATGCCGACGGCGGC
>JBBRID010000074.1:0-12046 GCA_038221635.1 Burkholderiales bacterium | reverse complement strand
GCATTGGACATCGCCGCACGCAGGTAGTCGTTGACCAGCCCGAAACTGTGCTCACCGTTTTTGTTTGCCGGGCTGACCTGAAGCAACACCACGTCGGTACGGATTTGCCCGCCACGTATCAGGCCTTCGATCGCGGAGATGTGGCAAGGCACGGGATCGAGTTTTCCGGCACTGGCCAACTTGCGCAGCGTGCCGATGCCGCCGATTCCCTTGAACTTGAGGTGATCCGCGTGTTCGGGCTGAAACGTCCGCGAAAATCCGGAACCAAAAAAGACGCCGGCGCCGCTGTAAGACGCGCGTTGCTGCACCAGCCTTTCGGTCAGGCTGAGCGGCTCGCCGCAGCCCTGCCCGAACACGATGCCATCACCTGGCCTAACGTACGTCGCCAGATCGAGTTGATCGATGTCGATCATGGGTCAGTCCAGCTGCGGTGATTGCAGGATCGCTTGCGCACGCTTGAGCAACGGGCCATCGATCATGCGGCCTTCGAAATCGATGGTGCCGATGCCGCGCTGCACCGCCGACTCGTAAGTCGCGACCAACCGGCTTGCATGGTCGCGCTCTTCAGGCGTCGGCGAAAACGCGCGGTGCGACAGTTTCACCTGTCCTGGCGTCACGCAGATCTTGCCGTCGTAGCCCAGATCGCGCCCCCGCGCAGCATCCTCGAGGAAAAGCGCATCGTCGCGAATGTCGACCACGGCCTGGTCGATCGCGATGATCTGCGCGGCCTTGGCTGCCAGCAGCACCATCGACCGTGCCGTGTAAACCTCGTCGCCGCGTGGCGTGCGGCGCCCACCCGCGTCGGCCATCAGGTCCTCGGCGCCGAAGTACACCGAACCCAGGCACCCCGTACGGGCGCAGATGTCCACCGCATTCAAGACACCGCGGACAGACTCGATGCCTGCGACGATCGTGCGTGGTCGCGCCCGTGGCGACTGCGCATCGAGTGCGTGGATCCAGTGGATGGCCGGAAATGCCTGCTCCGGGCTCTCGAGTTTCGGTATCACGATGCCATCCACATCGCAGCCCAACACGGCCTCGATATCAGCCAGGTAGTGAATCGAAGCGGGCACGTTGACGCGTACCGTCAGCATGCCGGTGAGCCCGGCTTGGCGGGCCCGGTTCACCGTGTCGCGCAGCATCTCGCGCGCCGAGATTTTTTCCGCTGGCGGCGTGCCGTCCTCCAGGTCGATGACACAGCAATCGGCAGCGAAGCGCGCGAACTTGGCGACCAGATCCGGTCGGTTGGCCGGGGCAAAAAGCAGTGATCGAAACATCGGCTTGCCTGGTTCATTGTCCCGAGAAATCGGGCTTGCGCCGTTCGACGAACGCATTGATGGCTTCGACGTGATGCGCCGTCTTGTGTGCGATCGCCTGCATGCTGGCGGCCATCTCGAGCATGCCGTCCAGACGCATGTGCTGGCCTTCGCGAAGCAGCCGCTTGGCCATCCGCAAGGCACCGCCCGGATTGGCCGCGATGCGTTCGGCCAGTGCCATCGCCTCCGGCATCAATCGATCGGCAGCCACCACGCGCGAAACGAGTCCGCAGGCCAGCGCTTCGTCCGCGCCCACTGCGTCGCCGGTAAACGACATCTCCGCAGCCCTCGACATGCCCACCACACGTGGCAGCAACCAGGCCCCACCATCGCCCGGAATCAGGCCAACCTTCACAAAGCTCTCGGCAAACGATGCATCTTGCGATGCAATGCGGATGTCGCACATGCAGGTCAGGTCGCAGCCGGCACCGATGGCCGGGCCGTTCACCGCAGCGATGGTCGGTACTTCGAGGTTGTAGAAGGCATTGGCCAGGCGTTGGATGCCTGTTCGGTACCACTCGCGCAATTCCGCGGGCGAGAGATCGAACATGCCTTGCATGTGTTTGAGATTCCCACCCGACGAAAACACCGGACCATTGCCGGTCAGGATGACCGCGCGCACCGATGGGTCAGACGTGATTCGCGCGCAGCAGTCGACGAATTCCTGCGGCGCACTGTTGCCGGTCAGCGCATTGCGCGTTTCGGGTGCATTCATCGTCAAGGTGACGATGGCTCCCGACTGTTCGTAAAGGAGGAATGGATGGGATGATGGGTTCATGATGGAAGGAGTTCAGAGCGCATGAAGTCGAGCGTCGATTCGCCGTCGGCCAGCAGGGCATGGCCGAGGATGGTGTTCCAGTGCCGCTCGGAACCGTAGTCGGTGCGCCACTCGTGCAGGCGCCGGGTGAAGAGCTGGAGATCGAATTCGGCGGTGACGCCGATCGCGCCATGGATGGCATGCGCCATCGGCGCCACCAGCGCAGCGGCTTCACTGACCCGTGCCTTGGACAGGGCGGCGCGCAGCGGGCTCGGCCAGGACTTGTTGCTTTCACAGCCGATCTCTGCGGCCATGCGCGCAGCAGCAATGTTCTCCGCCATCACGGCGAGTTGATGCTGGATGGCTTGGAACTTGCCGATCGAGCGACCGAATTGCGTGCGATCGTTGGCAAACGTCAGCGTCATGTCGAGCACACGCTCCATCGCGCCGACCATCTGTGCGGCTGCGCCAACTGCGCCGACATGCTGCCACGCAATCGCCGTCACCGACTCGAATTGAGATGTCACGGATGCCTTCCACCGCAGATCGGCATGCAAGCTGCCCTGTATGCCGCTGGGGATGCAGTGCGCATCGGCCTGCGGCAGCAGCAGCCATCGCTGGTCCAGCGGCACGACAATCCACTGCGCGACGCGTCCGCACGGCACATGGCGACAAACGATGTCACCATCGACCTGCTGCGCAGGCGCAGCGATGGCGACGGGCCCATGAATTGATGTCGAACCGGCTTTCGCCAGGCCAGCCCGCGCAAACATCGTCTGAACCACGGGCGCCGGGACTGCGTGACGCCCAACCGCGACCATCAACCCGAAGGCCTGCGACAACACCAGCCCTTGTCCACCGAGTGTCTCCGGCACCAGCGCATCGAGAAAGCCGGACGTCTCGATAATGTCCCACAGGCGATTCGAGGCTTTGCCCGCTTCGACCTCGCGCACCAGCGCAAGCGGGCATGCGTCGGCAAGCAGGCGCTCGAAGGGTTCGACCCATTCGTTCATCGCAACCCCAATCCGCGCGCGATCAGACCGCGCAACACCTCGCGGGTTCCGCCACGCAGTGAATACGTCGGCGCGAACTGGGTCACATAAGCCAGGGTGCGCAACAACGAAGGGGATGGCTGGTGTGCAGAACTCGAGATTGCATCGGCAAGCGCCATCGGTATGAACTGTTCCAGCTCGGTTCCCAGATCCTTCACCAGCGAAGCCTCGGTCATCGGACTGCCACCGGCCGTCAGCTGTGCGACCACACCGACGCACATCGCCCGCAATGCCGCAAGGTGGCTGACGATGCGCCCGGCCAGTGCGGCCGAGACATCGTCCGCACCGTGCTCGCGCAAATGCTCCAGCCAGGTGTCGAACAGCACGATGCTGGAGTACAGGCGCTCCGGCCCGCTGCGCTCGTAGGCGAGTTCGGCCGTCACCTGCTGCCAACCCGAGCCCTCTTCGCCGATCAAGGCGTCGTCAGGCAATTCGACGTCGCTGAAGAAGACCTCGCAAAAGTGTCGATCGCCACTGAGGTCCTCGATCGGGCGGATCGTGATGCCGGGTGTTTTCAGATCGAAGACCAGTTGCGACAGACCGCGCTGCCGGTCCTCGAACGTGCCCGAGGTGCGCACCAGCGCGATCATGTGGTGACAGTGATCGGCGTTGGTGGTCCAGATCTTCTGGCCGTTCAGCAGCCAGCCATCGGCCGTCTTGACGGCACGCGTGCGCACGCTGGCCAGATCGGAGCCCGCCTGCGGCTCACTCATGCCGATCGCAAAAAACGATTCACCGCGACAAATGGCCGGCACGTAGCGGCGCTTTTGCACCTCGGTGCCATAACGCAACACCATTGGCGCGCTTTGGCGCTCGGCAATCCAGTGCCCGGAAACCGGTGCACCACGCGCCAGCAATTCTTCAACCAGCACGAAACGTGCATACCAGTCGCGTCCGCCACCGCCGTAAGCAGTCGGCAAGGCCAGTCCGATCCAGCCCTGGCGGCCAAGCGCATGACTGAACTTGGCGTCAAAGCCGAGCCACGACCGGGCGCGCTGTTCCGGCGGCATGCCTGCAAGCGCCTCGTCGAGAAAGGCCCGCACCGGTGCCCGAAGCGCCTCGGCTTCGGACGGTAGCGCCTGCAGAGGCAGCTTCGCGATCATCCGACCAGGCCGCCTACTTCAAGCCTGCCTTGAAAGCGTTCAGTGCCTCGGTGCCCGACTTGCCTCGCCGGTCGAGGTTCTGCGCCCATTCGTTCGCCACCTCCGTGGATACGCCAACGAGGGTGGCGTGATCGGCAGGCGACAGTGGAGTCAGCTTGACACCGGCTGCCTTGACCTTCTCGATGTCACCGGCCTCGTCCTTCTCGACCTGCGCGCAGACCTTGCTGGTCATCTCTTCGCCCATCGCGCTCAGCTCCTGCTGCATCTTCGGTGGCAGCGACTGGAAGCGCTTCTCGCTGATCACCCAGTTGGCAACGAAGGAGCCGAAGTTTTCGCCGATGGTGCCGGTCTTGGACAGCTTGTGAATTTCGTACGGTGCAAGGCTGTTGAACGGGAACAAGACACCGTCGATGGTGCCACGCGACAAGGACTCATACACCTCGGGTGTGGGCATCAGCACTGGTACGGCATTCAGCTTCTTGAGCAGCAGTTCCTTGGCCGACCCGGACGAGCGAATCTTCATGCCCTCGACATCCTTGAGGTTGGCAAACGGTTTGCGCGTGATCACCTGATACGGCGGCAACACGATCGTGAAGAGCAGGCGCACGCCATTCGGCGCGAACTCCTTCTTGTCGAGCATGCCGCCCGGCTTGGCCATGTTCCAGTACGCCATCGTGGCCATGCAAGAACCGGTGTAGGGAAGCGGCAATTCAGACACGACCGACAGCGGCATCTTGTCCGACACGAAGCCCGGTGCAACGTAGGCGATGTCGACCACGCCGGACTGCACGAGTTGCAGAAAGTCCTTGGCTTTGCCCAGCTGTTCGGCCGGGTAGTACTCGAACTCGTAGCCCTTGGCGGCCGGATCGGCTTTCAGGCGTTCCATCATCGGCGTGGTGAAGTACTTCGGCAGGTAGTGACCCACCGGGAACGAATCGGCAATCTTGATCTTGGTCTGTGCTGAGGCGGGGGCCGCGGCAAGCAGGGTGGCCGCGACGGCGGCCAGGGTCAAGGTAAGCAATTTCATTGTTGAATCCTTCTATTTCGCGGGTTGGACGGGACTACTGGGACATCTGCGAGGGCAGCCAGAGGACGATCGCAGGGAAAGCGACCATGAAGACCACCAGCACGAGGTGGCTGATCACGTGAGGCCAGACGCCGCCGAAGATTTCGGCGAGCGGTCGTTTGGCATATCGAGCGACCACGAATGCATTCAATCCCACCGGCGGTGTGACCAGGCCGACTTCGGCCATCACGATGATGATCACGCCGAACCACACCGGATCGAAGCCGAGCGACTTGACCAGCGGCAGCACGATGGGCACGGTCAGGATCAGGATCGCGATCTGATCCATCAGGCAGCCGAGCACGAGGTAGCCGAACAGGATGAAGGCCATCACGACCATGCGGTCGACCGGCAGCGTGCCGACCCAGTGCACGATCGCCTGCGTGCTTTGCGTCAACGTGAAGTAGTAGCCGAAGACCTTGGCGCAGACGATGATCATGATGATCATGCAGCTGGCATGCGCCGCGCGTACCAACGACTTGATCAACGACCTGGATCCGACCTTGCGCTCTTTCAAGGCAATCAGGAAGGCACCGAAGGCACCGAGCCCCGAGGCCTCGGTGGGTGTCGCGATGCCGCTGTAGATCACGCCGGTGACGGCCATGAACAAGAACAACATCGGGCCGACCACAGTCAGCGAGCGGAATTTTTCGCCCACGGTGTAGGCACGTCCGACCGGTGCGATGCTCGGTTTGAGCATCACCAGCACCCACACCGTGGCCATGATGGTGAGGGTGACCAGGATGCCGGGGATCACGCCGCCGACCAGCAGCTGACTGATGCTCACATCCGCAACGATGCCGTAAAGCACCAACGCGATGCTCGGTGGAATCAACATGGCCAGCGTTCCGGAGATCGCCACCACGCCGCCTGCCAGCTTGGGATCGTAGCCCTGCTTCAGCATGGCGGGCATCGTGGTCGACGACAGGGTGGCGGCCGATGCCGTGCTCGAACCCGAGATCGCACCGAAGCCTGCGCCGGCCAACGCGGTTGCCATGGCCAGGCCACCGGGCACACGACCCACCCAGGTGGCCGCGCATTTGAACAAGTCGTCCGCGACACCCGACAGGATCACGAACTCGGCCATCAGGATGAACAGCGGCACCGAGATCAGTTCATACGACGAAGTGCTCGACAGCGGCGTGGTCGTCAACACGCCAACCATCGCATCCCAGCCGCCGATCAGGTAAAGGCCAAGGCTGCCGGTCGTCACCAGGGCAAAGCCAACCGGCATGCCGATGGCCAACATCGTGAACAGCAGGCCAGTGATCAGGAAGGGGCTCACTCGGCGCCCTCTTCGGTACCCGAGATCGGTGGCAACGCCAGCACGGCTTTGCCGCTGATCATCGACATCAGGTATCCCGCGGCATGCAGCACCAGACGCAGTGACAACAGGCCAAAGCCGATCGGCAGGAAGATGCTGACCGACCAGGTCGGTATCGCGAGGCCGCTCGACGACACGGCGGCCGTTTCAAAATCGTTCAAGGTGACGCCGGCTGCTTTCCATGCGCAGATCGCAAAGGCCGGTGCAGCCAGCACGGAGGCGACAAACTCCAGGACGTAACGCACTTGGCGCCGCAGGTAGTTGTGAATGATGTCGACGCAGACGTGTGAGTGCGCACCCAGGGTGTGCGAGACCGCGAAGAAGAAGAGCCCCGGCATCAGGTAGCTAGAGACCACTTCATACGACCACTGCAAAGGTGAATTGAACAGATAGCGCATCGACACGTCCGCAACCACGAGGCACATCAGCGCGAACAGCATCAACGCACCGACGATGATGAGGCTGCCGTCGATCAGGTCCATGGTGCGACGCAGGCGAATGAACATGCCGTATCCGGCGCCGGTTTCAGTTTCTGTCAAGATCTTGGCCTCCGTATGTGCGTGCGTTCAAGCCCAGCTGACCGAGATCAGTGCCAGTTCGCTGAAAGCGGGGGTCGGCGTCGCGCTGCTTCATGGCTCGGACCTTGAGGCGGCGGCCAGGTCGATCTCGGCGACGCCCCAGGTGCGGGCCCATTCGCACGCATCCGCATCCGAAGCGGTGGGTGCCAGTTCGGCAGCAGGGGTCACTGAAAATCGGGGGGCGGGCCCGGGCTGGGTGATACCGTCGATGTTGACGAACGATTGTCTTGCCTGGTTGTGCGGGTGCAGGGGAGCCTCTTGAGCCGAAAGTACCGGTGCGAAACAAGCGTCGGATCCCTCCAGCACCAAACACCAGTCCGCGCGCGAGCGTTGCGCGAACAGCGCTGCGAAGCGGGCGCGCAGCGCTGGCCAGTTGTCGCGATCATCGAAGTCCGGGAAGTCGGCGACGTCCACACCGGCTCGTTGAAGCTGGTCCAGAAGGACTTGGCGAAACTTCTTCTCGATCGGCGCGATTGACACGTACTCACCGTCCGCACATCGGTAGACGTCGTAATACGGCGCGCCGGAATCGAGCAGGTTGCTGCCCCGGGGGCCGTTGTGAAGGCCTGCGGCGAGCAAGCCGTGAAACGGCGTCATCAAAGCGCTGACACCATCGATCATCGCGGCGTCAACGACCTGGCCGATGCCGGTCGAACGAGCATGCAGCATCGCACTGACCATCCCGAAGGCGAGGAATATCGAACCGCCGGCATAGTCACCGAGCAGATTCAGCGGTGGTGTCGGCGCTGCCCCCGCACGGCCAATGCAATGCAAGGCACCGCTCAGCGCGATGTAGTTGAGGTCGTGGCCCGCCACCGGCGCAAGCGGACCGTCTTGACCGAAGCCGGTGACCCGCCCGTAGACGAGGCGGGGATTGTCGTGAAGGCACACCTGCGGGCCGAGTTGAAGGCGCTCCATCGTCCCCGGGCGAAAGCCCTCCACCAGGCCGTCGGCCTTGGCGACGAGCGCACGGGCCAGCGCATGTCCCGATGCTTGCTTCAAGTCCACACGCAGTGTGCGCTTGCCGCGCAGCAAGAGGTCGAAACGAGCGGGCCGCGGAATGCCCAATCCACTGGGTTCGGTTCGATCGATGCGTATCACCTGCGCACCCAGATCGGCCATCAACATGGCACACAGGGGCCCAGGGCCGACGCCAACGAATTCGACGATGCGGATTCCGGTGAGTGGACCGCCAGAACGCGTCGCTGTCACGGCGCGCGGGGAAGCACGGTCGGGATGGTCCGCCAGGCTCACGCGGTTCCCTGGTTTGTTCGTGGAGCGCTCTGGCAGGCCGCGCCGCTGGCCAGCAGGCTGTCAATTTCAACGGCTGCAACACCCGCTTCGCGCAGCACTTCGACGGTGTGTTCTCCGAGCCGAGGAGTCGGTCGCGGGGGTGCCGACGGGCTGTTGGCGAAACTGAGCGGCATCTTCATCGAACGGATTGCGCCCTCGCTCGGATGCTCGATCGTCTCGAAGAAGCCGGTGGCCACGAGATGCGGATCGTCCAGCACGCTGAGCAGGTCATGCATGGGCATGAAGGGCACATCCGCCGCCTCGAGCATGGACATCCACTCGGCGGTCGTGTGCTGCGCGAAGATGTGCGACATCGTTCCGTAGACGTGGTCGATGTGCCGGGATCGATTCGCAAAGGACGCGAATCGTTCGTCCTCGACGACCAGACTTTCGCGCCCGATGGCCTTCAGGAAGCCATTCCATTGCTTGTCGTTGTAGACCAGTGCGCAGATGTAGCCGTCGCTGGTGCGGTAGGGCCGCCGCTCCGGCGAGAGTTGGCGAGCGTAACCGCCATCGTCAAGTGCAGGCTCGAAGCTCAAACCACCCAGATGGTCGCCCAATACAAACGCAACCATGGTCTCGAACATCGGCACATCGACACGATCACCCTGGCCGGTGCGGCCACGCGCCAGCAGTGCGGCCAGAATGCCGCTGACTGCCGTCTGACCGACGATGCGATCAGCGATTGCAGTGGGAACGTAGCGCGGGATGCCGCCGCTGGCACGCGCAATCAGGTGTGGCAGTGTGGCGGCACCTTGAATCAAATCGTCATACGCCGGGCGGGCCGCGTAGGGCCCGTCCTGGCTGAAACCAAACATGCCTGCATAGACCAATCGCGGGTTGATGTCCGCGACTGTGGCGTAGTCGAGGCCCAGGCGCGCCATGGCCTGTGGGCGGACGTTGTACATCAACACATCGGCATCGCTCAGCAGGCTTTTCAAGGTTTGCAATGCAGCCGCTTGCTTCAGATCCAGCACCACGCTGCGCTTGTTCCGGTTCGCATTCAGGAAGATCGGACCCATGTCGTCGTGCCTGGAAGGGCCTATCTGCCGCACCAGATCGCCTTGTGGCGCCTCGACCTTGATCACGTCGGCGCCCATGTCGCCCAACGACTGCGATGCGAACGGCCCCATGAGCACGGATGTCATGTCGATGATCCGAATCCCGTGAAGTGGGCCCATCTCTTGTCTCATCCTCCTGACAGTCAGTGGGGCGGCCCACGCCGACGATTGCGATCAGTATTCATGATCATGGACATGCTGTCCACCGGGAAAACCACAACCCTCAACACGCGGCTCGTTTGCGCGCTGCTTTACCAATTGATGCTGGACGATGTAAAGTGAGTACCGGAAAAAATTGTTCACGTTCACGTACGCTTTGTTCATGCCCATGAAAGGAAAAATCGATTCGGCATCCCATCCGGCTGGCGCGATCGGGGTGTTGGCACTCTGCTTCTTCTTCAACTTCGTATCGCGCGGCATGGGCGATACCTACATGGTGTTCCTGCTTCCACTGCAGGCCCAGTTCGGCTGGCAGCGGGCAGAGATGACCAGCGTCTATTCGATGCTGATGCTGGTTGCCGGCCTGGGATCACCATTCGCCGGCATGGTATTCGAGCGTTATGGCCCCCGCGTGTTGTACGCCTGTGGCGTCGTGCTGCTCGGCGCGGGCTACCTGATTGCAAGCCGCGCCACCGAGCTGTGGCACTTCTATCTGGGCATCGGCGTGTTCGTCGGCCTTGGCGGTGGTGCTGTGGGCATGGTCCCGGCCGCTGCCCTGCTGAGTTGGTGGTATGGGTCACGCATGGGTACGGCGATCGGCGTCGCCTATGCAGGCTTTGGCTGCGGCTCGCTCGCAATGGTCCCGCTCGCGCAAGCGGCGATCAACGCTTGGGGATGGCGCGACGCCTACCAAACGATCGCCATCGGCCTGCTGCTCATGTCCTTTGCCACGCTGTTCCTACCTTGGCGGGCGATCACCGCCGCCAGGCCTGAGCGCCCTGCCAAGGGATCCATCATTCACACGCCGAGCCCGCTGCGGGTGGCAATCACCCAGCGGCGTTTCTGGCTGCTCGTTCAGGTGATGTTTTTCACGGCCTTCGGCATGTATCTGGTGATCGTCCAGTCGGTTGCCTACCTCGTGGACGTCGGCTTTACTCCGCTGCAATCGGCCACCGCGTTCGGCGCCGCCGGCATGTTGTCGGTGGTCGGCGTGTCGAGCTCTGGGTGGCTCAGCGACCGTTTCAGCCCGAAGGGGGCTGCCACTGTCAGCTTCATCGGCACCGCGTTAGGCATTGGCATGTTGTATGCCCTGACCTATCGGCCAAGCGAGGCCCTGCTCGTCGCCTACGTTTTGCTGTTCGGCATCTGCCAAGGGGCTCGGGGGCCACTGGTGGCGGGCCTGAGTGCCCGGCTGTTCGGAGGGCGCGGTCAGGCGACCGTTTATGGTGCCATCTATGCGCTGATGTCGATCGGTACGGGCCTCGGCGCGGCACTGTCCGGCGCATTGCACGACTGGACGGGCGGCTATCGTGCCGGTTTCATGCTCGCGCTGGCTTCCGTTGCGCTCGCCGCGGCGCCATTCTGGACGTCGAGCGACGCCTTGGCTCCCGATATGCAACACGCCACCAGCTAGCCTTCCGAGACACATGCCGTGAATGTCAAGCAAGCCGCCAACGTCCTCGAGCTGCTCGAGTACTTCGCAGCCCACCGTCGCCCGGCCAGCTTGGCGGAGGTTTCGAAACACTTCGACTGGCCGCGCTCGAGCACGTTCAATCTGCTGGGCACACTGGCAGCGCGCGGCTTTCTTTACGAGCCCGGAGCGCGCGGCGGCTTCTACCCGACGCCGCTATGGTCCAGCCTGGCTCGACAGATCGAAAGTGCCGACCCGATCCCTGAGCAATTGCATCGCCTGCTGGAAGCGCTGGTCCAGAAAACCGGAGAGACCGCGGTGCTTGCTGCGGCGAGCGGTGCATACGCCGTGTTCATCGATTCCGTCGAGTCGCCGCATGCCATCCGTTATGCATCCAGGCCCGGAAAGATGGTTCCGATGCACGTGACGGCAACCGGTCGCGCGCTGCTGTCCCAGATGCCTGCGAATGATCGTGCAATGACTCTGGCGCGCGCGACGTTCGAGCGTTACACCCCAACGACACTGATGAGCGTTGCCTCGGTCGAAAAGGAAATCAAGAAATCAATAGCGCGCGGCTGGTTCGAGGGTAACGCAGAGTTCACGGTCGACCTCGGAGGCGTCGCCCTGCCGCTGAGCTTTCCCCATCGACGCCTTGCCGTGCTGGTGGCAGGTCCGATGTCGCGCGTGAAAACCCGTTCCAAACAACTGGCCGCGATCATGTCGGAAGCGATTGCGCAAAACGTCTTGGGCAAAGGCGTACACGCCGACACCTGATCAGCGCCCGAGCCGCCATTCATGCGACTGATCCCGCCACCATGAGCTGGTCCGGGGCGACGACAAAGTCCCTTCGCAAAAGCCCTTCGCAAAAGTCCCTTCGCAAAGAAGTGCAAAACTGCTCTACGCGCGCCCCATCGATGCGCCGCAGG
>JBBRID010000073.1:0-12047 GCA_038221635.1 Burkholderiales bacterium | reverse complement strand
CTGTTCGGTGCGCTGGCCGGTGCCGGCGTGTTGCCGTTCAGCCGGGCGCAGTTCGAATCGACCATTGAACACGGCGGTGTCGGTGTGAAGGCCAGTCTGGTGGCCTTCGGCGTGGCATTCGAGTTGGCACAACCGGGTGCGGCGGGGCCGTCGGCTGAACCGCTTGCCGCTGGGATACAGGCACCGGCACCGACGCCGTCGCATCCAGCGGTGCGGATGCTGGTCGAGCGGGTTCAGCGAGATTTTCCGCAGGCCGCCATGCCTGTGCTGCTGGAGGGCATCCGCAGGCTGATCGACTATCAGGATGTCGATTACGCCAGCCAGTATCTGAATCGTCTGGCCAAGATGGCGCGGCGGCCTGAGAGTGAATCTGCGCCAGAAGGCGATCGGCTGCTGACCACCACCGCGCGCCACCTGGCCTTGTGGATGTCGTATGAAGACACGGCGCGCGTTGCCGACTTGAAGACCCGCGGCTCCCGGTTTGCGCGCGTGCGCAGCGAGGCTGGTGCGCAAGCCGACCAGGTGCTCGGCATCAACGAGTACATGCACCCGCGGCTGCAGGAAATCTGCGAAACGCTGCCGGCCGGCGTGGGCCGCTGGTTGATGCAGTCGACTTTGCCACGGCGTCTGGTCGAACGACTGACGAAGCAGGGCCGGGTGGTTCAAACCAGTTCGTTGCGCGGCTTCTTGCTGCTGCGCTGCGTGGCCTCGGCCAGGCGGTGGCGCCGGTCGACGCTGCGCTTCAAGCATGAGAACTGTCTGATCGATGACTGGCTGGTGCACATCAACGATGCTGCGGTGATCAACCCGGCCCTGGCGATCGAGATCGCCGAGTGCCAGCGTCTGGTGAAAGGCTACAGCGATACCCACGAGCGCGGTTTGCGCAACTATCAAACGGTGATGGCTGTTGCGCGGCGTGCCGGCACCCGGCTGGCACCCGCAACCTTGCGTGAGCTGCGAGACGCGGCGTTGGCCGACGAAGATGGCAAGCAACTCGGTGCGATGCTGTCGCGCCATGCTCTCGCATGATCGGGGGTCGACGAATGGCGACACGCAATCGCCGACGCGGCTGCCGGCCCTGCGAGCCTGGAGATCCGACATGACGACGTTTTACCGCGCCAATCCACAAGCCATCGATGCGCTGATTGAGCCCGATCGCGTGCACCGCGATCTCTACATCAATCAGGAACTGTTCGAGCTCGAGCAGGAGAACTTCTTTGCCAACACCTGGAATTACGTCGGCCACGACAGCCAGTTGCCGAATGCCGGCGATTACATCAGCAACGAGATCGCCGGACGGCCGCTGATCATCGTGCGTCACACCGACGGCTCGGTGCGGGTCTTGATGAACCGCTGCGCGCACAAGGGTTCGCGTCTGGTCAGTGCGCCATGTGGCAACACTGGCGGATTTTTCCGCTGCCCGTATCACGCCTGGGCCTACAAGACCGATGGCTCGCTGCTGGCGATTCCGTTGAAGCGGGGTTATGAAGGCACCGCACTGAATGAATGCGAGGCGGCCAAGGGTCTGACGACGGTCGACAACGTGCGGCTCTATCGTGGCTTCATCTTCGTCAGGCTGAGCGCGCAAGGACCTGACTTCGAAAGTTACTTCGGCGAATCCCTGAGTTCGATCGACAATATGGCCGACCGGTCGCCCGAAGGCGAACTCGAGATCGCAGGCGGTTGCCTGCGCTACATCCACCAGTGCAACTGGAAGATGTTCGTCGAGAACCTGAACGACACCATGCATCCGATGGTGGTGCACGAGTCATCAGCGGGAACGGCCAAGAAGATGTGGGCTGGCAAAGCCGCCGACGAAGCCAAGCCGATGGCGATCGAGCAGTTCGTTCCGTTCATGTCCGACTACAAGTTCTTCGAGGACATGGGCGTTCGCGTATTCGACAACGGCCACAGTTTCTCCGGCGTGCATTTCAGCATCCACAGCAAATATTCGGCCATTCCCGCGTACGAGGCAGCCATGGACGCGGCCTATGGCGAGCAACGCAAGGCCGAGATTCTCGGGCTGGCGCGCCACAACACCGTCTATTACCCGAACCTGACGATCAAGGGTGCGATCCAGTCGATACGTGTCGTTAAGCCGCTTGCGGTCGACAAGACGCTGGTCGAAAGCTGGACCTTCCGGCTGAAAGGCGCACCACCCGAGTTGCTGCACCGAACGACGATGTACAACCGGCTGATCAACTCGCCATTCTCGGTCGTCGGTCACGATGATCTGCACGCCTATCGCGGCATACAGGCCGGGCTGCACGCCAGCGGCAACGAGTGGATCAGCCTGCACCGCAATTTCGATCCGGACGAAATCGGGCGCAAGGACGTAACCGCCACCGGGACCAGCGAGATCTCGATGCGCAACCAGTACCGCGCCTGGGCACGCTACATGACCAGCCCGAAGTGAGAGGGCAGACGATGACGCCCATAACCCGCCAGGACCTGATCGACTTCGTCGTTCGCGAATGCCGGCTGCTCGACGCCAAACGCTACGGCGAGTGGAATGCGCTGTTCAGCGACGATGGCATCTACTGGGTGCCGCTGGCGCCCGATCAGCCGGACGGCATCCAGCACACCTCGCACATGTACGAGGACAAGCTGTTGCGCGATCTGCGCATCGAACGTTTCTCGAGCCCGCGCGCCTTTTCACAGCAGCCGCCGAGCCGTTGCCACCATCTGCTGCAGGTGCCGACGGTGGAGACTTTTGATGGCGAGTCGAATCACTACGTCACGCGCACCGAGTTCCACTACACCGAAGCGCAGGGCGACGAGCTGTTGTTTTTGGTGGGCAGTTTCTTCCATCATCTGACAGTCGAGGATGGTGGCCTGCGCATGACGCTCAAGCGCGTCGACTTGCTGAACTGCGATGCCGCCTTGCCGGCGGTGCAGTTGTTCATCTGACGGTGGCGGACGGCTGCGACGCAATGCAGACGGTTCACGACCTTTTTGCTGCCACCGCACGGCGCACGCCGGACGCGCCGTTCCTGTGCATCGAATCGGTGACGGCTGAGGCCTATGGCATCACACCGGGCCAAATTACCTGGGGCGAAGCAGCCGGCGAAGTCGAGCGCCTTCGGGCTGCATATGCGCTGGCTGGTTACAGCGTCGGCCACCGTGTCGGCCTGCTGCTGGAGAACCGGCCTGCCTTTTTGTTCAACTGGTTCGCCCTCAACGCGCTGGGCGTCAGCGTCGTGCCGATCAATGGCGAGATGCGGGCATCTGAACTGGCTTATCTGATCGGGCACAGCGGGATGTCACTGGCCGTCAGCCTGGGCGGGCGTTGCGCCGATCTGCAGGCAGCGGCTTCACAAGCCGGGCGCGATCTCGCGGTCGTCGAGGCTGGAACCAAAGCCTTTCCGAAGGCACCGGCTGCACAGCCTCGCGTCGAAACTGCCCTCGACGGGCAAACCGAATGCGCCTTGTTGTACACCTCGGGCACCACCGGTCGACCCAAGGGTTGCCGGCTAGCCAACAACTACTTTATACGGGCAGGGCAGTGGTATGCCGGGCTCGATGGTGTCTGTTCGGTGCGCCAGGATGCCGAACGAGTCATCACGCCGCTGCCGCTCAATCACGTCAACGCGATGGCCTTTTCGACCATGGTTGTGCTGACGGCTGGTGGTTGCCTGGTGCAGCTCGATCGCTTCCATCCGAAAACCTGGTGGCACAGCGTACAAGAGTCAAAGGCAACCATCGTGCATTACCTGGGCGTGATGCCGGCGATGCTGCTGGCGGCGCCAGCTTCGGCGCTCGATCGCCGGCACGCCGTTCGATGGGGATTCGGTGCCGGTGTCGATCGCAAGAACCACGCGCCGTTCGAACAGCGTTTCGGCTTTGCGCTGGTGGAAGCCTGGGCAATGACCGAAACCGGCGCTGCCGCCTGCGTGATGGCCAATCACGAGCCGCGCCATGTCGGCAGCAGTTGTTTCGGCCGCGCTGAAGATTTTGTCGAGCTTCGCTTGGTCGACGAGCAAGGTGTGGAGGTGCCTGACGGCACGCCCGGCGAACTGCTGGTTCGCTCGGCGGGCCCCGATCCGAGGCGTCACTTCTTCACCGACTATCTCAGCGACGAAGCAGCAACGGCGGAAGCCTGGACCGACGGCTGGTTTCATACCGGCGACATGGTGCGCCGGGATGCCGAAGACAATCTGTTCTTCGTCGATCGCAAGAAAAACGTGATCCGGCGTAGCGGCGAGAACATCTCCGCGGTCGAGGTCGAAAGCGTGCTGAACCAGCATCCGGCCATCAAGGCATCGGCCGTTGCTGCGACACCTGACGCTGTGCGTGGCGACGAGGTGCTGGCCTGTATCGTGACGCATGACCAACTCCCCGCTGACCAACAGACGGATCTTGCGCAGCGCATCGTCCGTCACGCGCTCGAGCAGCTCGCGTATTACAAGGCGCCGGGCTACGTGGCCTTTGTCGCCGAATTGCCGATGACTTCATCGCAGAAGATTCAGCGCGGCCAGCTGCGTGAGCTGGCGCAGTCACTGCCCGGACAGCTGAACTGCATCGACACCCGCGCCATGAAGAAGAGGCAGGCTTGACGTGATCCGCCAGCGGCTGTCCTACGAAGGCGTTGCCGTCACCGTGCCGGTGACGGTTCCCTATGTGCGTTATTCGACCAAGAGTGCCCACTGGTTCATCGGCCAAGCCTTGCATGGACTGGTCAAGGTCAGTGGCGTCGACAAGCAGGCGATCGACGGTTTGTGTCTCAGCAGCTTTTCGCTGGCGCCCGACACGGCGGTAGGTGTCACCCAGCACATGGGTTTGTCGCCACGTTGGCTCGACCATGTGCCGACCGGCGGTGCATCGGGCGTGATGTGCCTGCGCCGCGCTGCACGCGCCGTGCAGGCTGGCGATGCCGACATCGTGGCCTGCATTGGCGCCGATACCAACCATGTCGATTCGTTTCGGCAGACACTCGGCAGCTTCAGCAACTTCGCGCGCGACGCCAGCTATCCGTATGGCTCGGGCGGGCCGAACTCGATCTTCGCTTTCATCACAGCCAACTACATGCGCCGCTACGGCGCGACGCGGGAAGATTTCGGACGCATCGCGGTCGATCAGCGCAGCAACGCGCTGGGCAATCCGCACGCGATGTTCAAGAAGCCGCTCACGCTCGACGACTACATGGCCGCGCGGGTGATCTCCGATCCGCTGCACCTGTTCGACTGCGTGATGCCGTGTGCCGGTGCCGACGCCTTCCTGGTGATGAGTGAGCAGCGCGCGCGTGATCTGGGGCTGGCTCATGGGGTGATCCGCGGCGCCATCGAGCGGCACAACGCCTTTGCCGACGATCCGGTGATGTTCCGCGGCGGCTGGCTGGTCGACCGTGACGACCTGTATGCCCAGGCCGATGTTCGCCCGCAGGCGATGGATTTCGTGATGACCTACGACGACTACCCGGTCATCGCGATGATGCAGTTCGAGGACCTGGGTTTTTGCGAGAAGGGTGAGGGTCCGGCATTCGTGCGTTCCCACACCATGACCTTCGACGGCAGCTTTCCGAGCAACACCAGTGGCGGGCAGTTGTCGGCGGGACAGGCCGGCGCCGCGGGCGGCTTTCTCGGCCTGGTCGAGGCGATCCGGCAACTCACTGACCAAGCCGGACCACGCAGCGTGGCGGCAGCGCAACTCGGCCTGGTCGCCGGCTTCGGCATGGTGACTTACGACCGCTGCCTGTGCACCGGTGCGGTCATCCTGGCAAGGCCATCATGAGCATGCCGATGCCACGCCCGAAGCGCAAGAATCCGGTGCTGCGCACACGGCAGATGAACCTGCCGCCAGGAGGGCGTGGGCGGGTTGCGCTGGGCATGACCGCCGCTGCGGCGGAGGGCCGCTTCGAGCTGCAAGTCTGCACCGAATGCGGCACGGTTCAATACCCGCCGCGCGATGCCTGCTGCAACTGTCTGTCGGCCAGCCTGCGCTGGCGGCAGCAATCGGGCGAAGCCGTGCTGATCAGCACGACGACGCTGCATCACAGCAACGACCTGTTCTTTCGCGAGCGGCTGCCGTGGCGGCTCGGCCTGGTGCGGCTTGACGCCGGGCCGACGCTGATGGTGCACCTGCATGGTGACGTGGCCGATACGCCCGGGCCGATCAAGGTCGGCGCCCGAATCGACCGGGCAGGGCAGGCAGTTTTGATCGGGTTTGCCAGCGACGGGAGTGAACACATGGCGGATGACAAGATGCTGCGCGAGATGACCAGCGATCCGAAATATCGCAAGGTGCTGGTCACCGACGGCAAGACCGAGGTTGGCCAGGCCATCGTGCGCGCGCTGGTGAAGGCCGGCGCCGACATCGTCTGGGTCGGCCACGCCGAACCCTGGAAGAAGATGGGCGGTCTGGAAGACATCACGGCGCTGCCCCAGGTCACGCTGGTGCCACTGGATCTGACCAACGGTCGATCGGTGACGGAGTTGGCCGGCGAAATCGGCGGCAAGGTCGACATCGTGATCAACAACGCCGAGGTCCACCGCAGCTTCGGCATCGCGGCGCGTCGCGGCATCGATGTCGCGCGTGCCGAAATGGACATCAACTATTTCGGTCTGCTGCGCCTGGCACAGGAGTTCGGCCCGGCATTGAAAAGCCGCTCGGCCGATGGTGAGGCAGGTGCCACGGCATGGGTCAACCTGTTGTCGGTGTATGCGCTGGCGAATTTTCCGCCGCAGGGGACATTCAGCGCATCGAAGGCGGCGGCGTTCTCGTTGTCGCAGTGTCTGCGGGCCGAGATGAGGCCAGCGGGGATTCGTGTCATCAATGTCTTTCCCGGCCCGATCGACGATGAATGGAACCAGCAGCTGCCGCCGCCCAAGCTTGCGCCGGGTGCGCTGGCCAGTGCGATCGTCAAGGCGTTGCGCGACGGCATCGAGGACATCTATCCGGGCGATGTCGCGCAGGAATGGCTCGAGCGCTGGCGCGACAACCCCAAGGTGCTGGAACGCGAGCTCGCGGCCGGCGGCAGTTGAATCACGAGATGCCCATGACGACGACCAACTTGTCTACTGCCAACATTCTTGGTGGCCTGGTCACCGCACTGGCGACCGGCCGCATCCGGGTGGTCGATCTGACGCAGACCCTGACGCCCGAATTTCCGCAGATCGCACTGCCGCCCGAAATGGGCCAATGCTGGCCGTTTCGCATCGAGGAGGTGTCGAAATACGATGACCGCGGCCCGGCCTGGTACTGGAACAATTTTTCCTGCGGCGAACACACTGGCACGCATTTCGACGCGCCGATCCACTGGATATCAGGGCGCGATCTGCCGAACAACTCGGTCGACACCATCGCGCCAGGCAACTTCGTTGCGCCGGCCTGCGTGATCGATTGTTCCGAGCAGGCGAAGCGCAATCACGACTACCTGTTGACCGTCGCCGACATCGAGGCATTCGAAGCAGCCCACGGCCGCATTCCTGCCGGCGCCTGGCTCTTGATGCGTACCGACTGGTCGAAACGCCATGATCCCGAGCAATATCAGAACTTCGATGAAACCGGCCAGCACACGCCGGGCCCGGGTGTCGAGGCCGTCAGGTTTCTGGTCGAGCAGCGCGACGTGCTGGGCTTCGGATCCGAAGCCATCGGCACTGACGCCGGTCAAGGCTTTCATCTGCGCCCGCCGCTGCCGTGCCACTACTACATGCACGGCGCAGGGCGTTATGGCCTGCAGTGCCTGTGCAACCTCGACCTGCTGCCCCCGACCGGGGCGGTGTTGATCTGCCCGCCACTGAAAATCCAGCAAGGCAGCGGCAGTCCGCTGCGTGTGTTGGCACTGGTGGAGTCAGTTCAGTGAGCGCATCGCTGGTCGCGGCGGTCACCGGCGGCAGCGCGGGCATCGGCAAGGCCATCTGCCTGGACCTCCTCGGCAAGGGTTACGAGGTGATCTCGCTGGCGCGGCGCAAGAGCGACATCGATCATCCGAAACTGCACAGCATCGAGGTCGATCTGATGGACCGTGCGGCCACCGAAGCAGCGGCTCGCGAACTCACCGCGAGTTTCGAGGTGACGACGGTCGTGCACAACGCCGGGGTCATACGCCCTGCGCTGATCGCCGACGTGAAGCTCGACGACCTCGACGCGCTGGTCGGCCTTCATCTGGGCTGCGCCATCCAGTTGGTGCAAGCCGTGCTGCCATCGATGCGAGCGCTGCGCTTCGGTCGCATCGTGTTGTTGTCGTCACGTGCCGCGGTCGGCCTGGCCACGCGCACCAGCTATTCGGCCACCAAGGCCGGCATGCTGGGCATGGCCCGCACCTGGGCGCTCGAGCTTGCGCCCGAAGGCATCACGGTCAACGTCGTTGCACCGGGTCCGATCCGCACCGACATGTTCTACGACGTGGTGGAAGAGGGCAGCGACAAGGAGCGCGCGCTGGCCGCTTCGGTGCCTGTCAAGCGTCTGGGCGAGGCGGCGGATGTTGCCCGTGCGGTCGGTTTCTTCGTCGATCGCGACAACAGCTTCGTCACCGGGCAGGTGTTGTATGTGTGTGGCGGGACGAGTGTCGGGAGTTTGGTGCTTTGATCGAGATCGTTCAGGCGGGGCCGCACCGAGCGAGGCCGAGGCCGGCGAGTGGCCGGATGCCTACGTGTCCCCCGAGGCCTGCCTGAACGGCGGCCTCTCCTCCTCTACCTCCGGCATCCGGCCACCCGCCGGCCTCGGCCAGCCACGGTGATGGCAAGCAGAGAAGGGCGGCGTTGAATAGCGCGGTGGTGCCGGCGCGGCGGAGTGGGCTGCCCTGTTCTGCGCAAGTAAAGGAAGGAGAGGCGGCCGTTCAGGCCCGCATCGGGGGGACATGGAGCAGAACAGGGCAGCCCACCCCGACGCGCTCGCTGCCACCGATGAACGAGTCCAGACTCTCGCGCTCACTTGGCAGAATCTCCCCCACGCTTCAGGTGTATCCTGCCTGCGCACGCCACGACCGATGAATGCAGACTTGGAATGACACGAAAGCTACGGGCCGTATTTGCGCGCGGCGGTACCAGCAAGGGGCTGATTTTTCACGCGGCCGATCTGCCGCCTGAGCGTCGGCACTGGGACGCAATTTTTCTGTCGGCGATGGGCAGCCCCGATCCTCACGGGCGGCAGCTGGATGGCATGGGCGGCGGCGTATCGTCGCTGTCGAAGGTTTGTGTTGTCGGGCCGCCAACGCGGGACGATGCCGATGTCGACTACACCTTCGCGCAGGTTCAGATCACGAAGGCGATGGTGGATTACGCGGGCAACTGCGGCAACATGTCGTCGGCGATCGGGCCGTTTGCGGTTGACGAAGGCTTGGTGCAGGTCGCCCGCGACGGTGAGGCGGTGGTTCGCATCCACAACACCAATACTTCGAAGATCATCCGTTCCAATTTCCAGGTGGTCCATGGCACGAGTGCCGGTGACGGTGATCTGGTGATTCCCGGCGTGGCTGGCAGCGGCGCGCCGGTGCGGCTGGATTTCCTGGATCCGGGCGGCGCGTCGACCGGCAAGTTGTTACCCAGCGGCCAAGTCTGCGATTGGCTCGAACCGGCCGGCGGCCCGCCCATCGTGGTTTCGATGGTCGATGCAGCGAATGCCTGCGTCTTCGTCGCGGCCGTCGATCTGGGGTTGAGCGGCATCGAACTGCCCGACGAACTGGCCGCTCGTCCGGACATCCTGCTGCGGCTCGAAGCGATCCGGGCAAGCGCCGCCGTTGCGATGGGGCTGGCGGTGTCGATCGAGCAGGCGCATGGGCAACCGTTCATTCCATTGATCGGCATCGTGGCGCCGCCGCAGTGGTCGTCGACACTGTCGGGCGACGAGATTTCCGCGGATGCCGCCGATCTGGTGGTTCGCATGATGTCCAGCGGCCAGCCACATCGTGCGCTGCCGTTGACCGGGTCGCTGTGCACCGCGGTGGCGGCATTGATTGGTGGCACTGTTGTTGAAAGGGCGAGACGCGCAGCCGGCGCTGGGTCGCTGCGCTTGGCGATGCCTTCGGGCGTGCTGGTCGTCGATGCTGCTGTCGAACGCGACCACCTGACGTCCTGGCGCGCCCTCCACGGCTCGTTTTTCCGTACCACCCGGCGATTGTTTGAAGGATTTGTCCATGTCCGTGAAATCTGAACCCACGCCCGGCAGTTTTCGCCACGCGCTGGTTGCCGAGGCGCCGCTGCAGGTGATCGGCGCGATCAACGCCAACCATGCACTGCTCGCCAGGCGCGCGGGCTATCGGGCGATCTACCTGTCTGGTGGCGGAGTTGCCGCCGGTTCGCTCGGCATGCCCGATCTTGGCATCAACACCTTGGACGATGTGTTGGTCGATGTGCGGCGGATCACCGATGTCTGCCATTTGCCGCTGCTGGTCGACATCGATACCGGCTTCGGGCCGAGCGCGATCAATATTGCACGCACGGTTCGCAGCCTGATCAAGGCCGGCGCGTCGGCCTGCCACATCGAGGACCAGGCCGGTGCGAAGCGCTGTGGCCATCGGCCGTGCAAGGAAGTCGTGTCCACCGAAGAGATGGTTGATCGGGTGCGTGCCGCCGCCGATGCCCGCACCGATGACGACTTCTTCCTGATCGCGCGCACCGATGCGATCGCCATCCAGGGCGTCGATGCGGCGCTGGAACGCGCGCTCGCCTGCGTCGAAGCGGGGGCCGATGCCATCTTTCCCGAGGCCGCCTACGATCTGGAAACCTACCGCCGCTTCGTCGACACGTGCAAGGTGCCAGTGTTGGCCAACATCACCGAATTCGGCCAGACACCGCTGTTCACGCTCGACGAGCTGGAAAGTGTGGGAGTGGCGATGGTCCTGTACCCGCTGTCGGCGTTCCGCGCGATGAACAAGGCGGCCGAGGCGGTTTACGAAGCGATCCGCCGCGACGGCACCCAGGCGGGCGTGCTGCATACCATGCAGACGCGCGATGAGTTGTACGACCGCATCGGATACCACGAGTTCGAAGGCCAGCTCGACCGCTTGGCTGCCCGTCGGACTGGGGTCTGATCAATCAGGCCGCGATGGCGAGAGACACCACGAAGGCTGAAAGGCCCTCGAGGCGTATCCGTTTCACTTTTTGCGGGCGGCTGATGCCGGTTTCGATTCCGATTTTTTCAGTGCGTCAGACATGCCGATCAACACCCCGCTGGCCAGCATCGCATAGCCATCCATCATGGCCTGCGTGGCCTTCAGGCCGAGCGCCCGACTGGCGCGCAGGTTCTGTTGCGCGGTATCCATGAACTGGGCCATCGTGGCAGCCGTCTGAGCACCGGTGCCGGTGCCCTTGCTCTGTGTGGCACTGAGCACGCCGGCCCAAGCCTTCTGCATCGGCGCATCGGCATCGGTCGAGGCCTTGCGTAAGGCCGCGAACAGGCTGTCCTCCATTTTTTCGATATCGGACAAGGCCTTCTTCAACTGCGTCTCGCGAACGCTGACCCCCTGGTCGACCATCTGCTGCAACGCGAGGCGATTGGCTTCGACTGCCTTCTCCAGCGCGTCGTCCATGCCAGCGACCGCCTTGTTCAGCAGGCCTTCGAGGTCGGTGGCCGCGAGCGGGTTGCTGGCGGCACCGGTGGATGCTGCCTTCGTGACGGTGCCCAGTACCTGCTTGATGTTGGCGAGAGTCAGTTCGCGGCCTTGCAAGGCCTTCAGCGTCGCGTCGTTCACCGCCTTGCGCAGCGCGTCGCCTTGCTGGGCGGTTGCCTGGGAAAATTGGTTGATCAGGGCGTCCTGATCGATGCCATGTTTCATCATGATGTGGCCCTCATTGCATGTGTTGACCGCCGTTGATAGCGATGTTGGCACCGGTGACGAATGCCGCCTCTTCGGACGCCAGGTAGATGATCAGGCCGGCGACCTCTTCGGGCTTGCCGAGCCGCCCGACGGGGATCTGCGGCAGGATCTTCGAGTCGAGGATGTCCTTGGGGATGGCCGTCACCATCTTCGTGCCGATGTAGCCTGGCGAGATGGTGTTCACCGTCACGCCCTTCTTCGCCACCTCGAGCGCCAGCGCCTTCGTGAAGCCGTGCACGCCGGCCTTCGCGGCCGAGTAGTTCGTCTGCCCGAACGCGCCCTTCGAGCCGTT